>JAUIBX010000234.1 GCA_030427595.1 Bacteriovoracia bacterium
TCCACTTTTCCCTTTGGGCTTTTCTATGCATGGAAGTTTTGGCTCTTTGAAAGAAACTTTATTATTTTTCCTAGAGCAAGTGAAGAGAAGCTTCCCATGCCAGCACCGATGGCGCTTGGAAAAGAAAAGGGCCGTCAGGCCCAAAAGAAAGAACTCGGAGCTGATGAGTTTCTAGGCCACAAGGCCTTTGAAGAGGGCATGCCCTATCGCGGGATTGACTGGAAGGCCTACTCACGAGGAAAGGGCCTTCTCTTTAAAACCTTTGTGGAGGAAGCCGAGGCCCATTTCATTTTGAGACCACAACAGTCTCTTGAAAATTACCAAGGTCAAAAAGATCTTCTTGAAGCTGAACTTGAAAAGCTTACGGGTCTTATTGATCGCGCCAGTAGTGATGGCCTCACTTATGCGGTCTCCTTTGAAGAAGGGCAGGGGCTTAAAGAAGGCCTGAATACTTTGCAATTTGGTCGCGGACTATCTCATCGCAGAGAAATGTTAAAGATAGTGGCCCAATATGGGTCACCTAGGCAGGTGGTGCTATGAAACGCTTATATATTGCCTGCCTCATTTTCTTTATCATTAGTTATTTGCCTTTTTTTAATCAGGTGAGTCCGCTGGTTAATGGCATCTTTGTTCTCAATCTCTTATTGTCCTTTTGGCAAGAAGGTCAAAAGAGGCGCATTTCTCAAGTCATCAGAGTTGGCATCATGATGATGGGTCTTGCTGTCATCTTTAATGAGAATCAAACTCTGTGGGGACTAGAGCCTGGGGTTGCCGTTTTGACTTTAATGGCGACTCTTAAAATTTTTGAGATCAATACCAAAAGGGATTTCTTTCTCTTTGCTCTCATTGTCGAACTTGCTCTTGTTGGTCACGTCCTGATGGTGGATCAGCTCTATATGGTTCTCTATATCTTAGTGATTTCAATTGGCCTCTTTGGTCTTCTCTTTACTTATCATAACGGGGGGCAAGCCGAAGCCGAGGTCGTGCAGTGGACGGCCGAGAGGAAGAAAGTCTTCCTACAAATCTTTCTCTATAGCCTGCCTTTGGCCTTTGCGCTCTTCTTTCTCTTTCCGCGTCTGACTTTAGGGAATCTCTTTTTCAATACGATGAAGAAGAAGAATATGACTGGCTTTGCTGAAGAGGTGAGACCGGGAAGTGTTAACGAAGTGGTTCAAAATAAAACTCCTTACTTTCGCGCGAAATTTCTTAATGGCAAGACCCCCTCCTATTTTGAACTATACTGGAGAGGGGCGATTCTTTCTCAAACCGATGGCCTTGGTTGGAAGAGGGTGAAGCCGCCGGGAAAAGAACGCGAAGAGTTTTCTAAGTCGGTAAAATACTCTTATGAATTAACTTATGACTCCTTTATGAATAGTCCGCTCTTTTTCCTAGAGGACACTAAAGAATTTCAAAGGCAGTCTCGCGGTCATATTCTCAATAGGGGGGCCAGAACTTATAAGTTCTTTCCCTATAGTAATCAGAAAATCACTTTTACGGCCCAAACCAGTAAAATCGTAAAGAGTACTCTTTCGCCCCAACAACGACGCCACTACCTGCAACTGCCAAAGCTTGTGAAAAGAAAGCGCTTCACCGAGTGGGTGGAGTCCTTGAAGTTTAAGAAGAAGTCCTTAAGAAGTTACGCCAAGAGATTTTCTAGAAGAATTGAAAAGGAGAAGTTTGTTTACACCTTAGCACCTGGTCAGCTTGGTGGTGACGCTCCCCTTGATCAATTCTTCTTTAAAACAAAGAAAGGCTTTTGTGAGCATTACGCTGCGACCTTTGCTCTTTATCTGCGCCTCTTAGGGGTTCCTAGCCGTGTGGTGGTGGGCTTTCATGGAGGTGAATATAACCCCCTAGGTAAGTACTATGTTGTACGAGGCCTTGATGCCCATGCCTGGGTGGAAGCTTGGGATGAAAAGAGAGGCTGGCAGCGCTTTGATCCCACAGGCTATGTAGCACCCGATCGCATTCGTTATGGTTCGGCCTCTTACTTTGTTGACCAAGAGGACACGCAAGGGGTTTCCTTGGATGTCTACCTTGAGGGAAGAAGTAATGAGTTCTGGCAAGGCCTGATCTTTGCTATGGATATGATTTACTATGAGGCCAATCGTAAATTTGTGGGCTTTGATCTTGACCGTCAAAAACGTATCTTTTCTTTCTTAGGAGAGGAGGGCAAGCGTTGGCCTTGGAAACTTTTAGCTTTATGTATGGGGGTGATCCTCCTTTTAGTGCTTCCGCTTTTTTGGCAAATAAGAAAGTCTCTTAATCACCCCAATCCCTTGTGGCGAAATTATATGCGCCTTCTTAAAAAACTTAAAAAGGCGGGTCTAGAAATTGGAAAGAGTGAAGGACCTATTCAACTCAAGAATATGGCCATAAATACTTTTCCCGAGGAACACGACAAACTTGCAGAGGCCTTTGACCTCTTTATGGAAGGTCATTACGGTAGGAACCCCACTGACGATGCCGCGCAGGAGGACCTGAAAAGACTGACAAGTGAATTTCGCTCCGTGGTAAAGGGCCTGAATTTACCAAAGGTTGACCAAAAGTCTATACCCCATTGACCATCTGGCTCCTATAATAGCGCTATGAAAAAACATCTTATTTATACCCTGTTCTTCACCCTGGTCGCGAGCATGTCTGCTCACGCTTCTGAAACTCTAAAGGTTCTCTTCTTGGGAGACTCTCTGACTGAGGGTTACGGTGTTCCTAAAGATAAGGGTTACCCCTTATGGGTGAAAAAGAAATTAAAAGAAAAAGGTCTTGAGATTGAAGTCCTCAATGGTTCTATTAGTGGCTCGACAACGGCGAGTTCGCTTTCTCGCTTAAAGTGGTTTACTAAGGCCAAGCCTGATCTTGTCTTCTTAGCGTTGGGGGCCAACGACGGTTTACGTGGGATTAAAGTAGAAGAGTCCAAAAAGAATTTAGGCCAGGCCATTGAGCTGGCCCAATCAAAGGGTCTTAAAGTGGCGTTGGCCGGTATGATGGTGCCGCCTAATTACGGACCTGATTATGGCAAGAAGTTTAAGGCCATGTATCCTGACCTTTCAAAGAAGTATGATGTTCCCCTGTTGCCCTTTCTTCTTGATGGGGTAGCGGGGGAGAAGAAATACAATCAAGAAGATGGCATTCATCCCAACGAGGATGGCCATGAGAAAATGGGCGCTAAGGTCGCCGACTTTCTCTATCCCATTTTAAAAAAAGTCTCTCAGTCTCAATCAAAGCAATAAAGGCTTAAAGTCATGCTTCATATCGAAAATTTAAGTAAGAGTTTCACCCAAGGGGGCAAGCAAATTGAGGTCTTAAAAGGTCTCGGTCTAAAAGTTGAAAAGGGCGAAAAAGTCGCGATCCTTGGACAATCTGGTTCTGGAAAGTCGACTCTTCTCTCCCTACTTGCAGGAATTGACCGACCAGACTCTGGTTCCATGAGCTTTGAAGGTCAAAATCTTGAAGGCCTAGAAGAAAGAGAACTTACTAAGCTTAGAAGCCAAAAGATTGGCATTATCTTTCAACAATTTCATCTTCTGCCCCATTTAAATGCTCTTGAAAATGTCAGCCTTCCTCTTGAGATTCAAGGACAAACTGATATTGGCCGTGCCAAGAAGGCCCTCGAAGATGTAGGCCTTGGCCATCGCATGGATCACTTTCCCAGTCAGCTGAGTGGGGGAGAAAAGCAAAGGGTCGCTATTGCGAGAAGTATGGTGATTGAACCTGATCTTCTCTTGGCCGATGAACCTTCAGGCTCTCTTGATGAGGGGACAGGGGATTCGGTGATGGATTTGATTTTTTCATTGGTGGATCAAAAGAATAAGGCGCTTATCTTGGTGACTCACAATAAGCTTCTCGCTGAAAAGTGTGAAAAGATTTATACCCTGGAGCATGGTTCGCTTCACCTCAAGGATAATAAAGAAAATAAAGGAACGCCCTAATGTTATGGCGTATGGCCTGGCGAGAAATTCGCCACAATAAACTCTTTTCCTTCCTCTTTGTGGTTAATGTGGCCATTGGCCTTCTTGGTCTCATTACCATTGAAAACTTTAAGGTGAGCTTTCAAGAAGTTCTTGGTCAAAGAGCAAAGAATCTCCTCGGCGCTGATATTGCCCTTTCAAGTCGCTTTCCTCTTAGTAAGGAAAAACGAGGTCTATTAGAAAAGTATGTGGGTAAGGGCCTTGAGGCCAAGACAGATTTTATGACCATGTTTTCCATGGCCCGCTCCCAAGGATCTAACCGCCTCATTTATCTACACACCCTCGCGCCACAGGGAGAAAGTGGTCTCTCTTATCCCTACTACGGTCATATTGAACTGGATGGAAAGGAGAAGTATCCCTTTGAAAGAAAGGAGCGCCCCGCACCTGGAAAGCTTTGGGCCTATCCCGAAGTGGTGAAACAGTTAGGCTCGCGCACTTTTAAAGTCGGGGATATGAGTTTTGAAGTTGAGGCCATCATCACCGATGATTCCCAACAAACCTTTGAGATGGGCTCTGTCGCTCCAAAAGTCTTTCTTAGAGAAGAGGATGCAAGAGAAGCGGGTCTTATAAAGAAGGGGAGTACCATTCGTTACTACACTTTAGTTAAGGCCGGTACGCCTATTACCAAAGAACTTGTTGAAAATCTTGTGGATGACATTGATGATACGGCCATAAGAGTAAGCACTCCTGAAAAGAGCTCCCAACAAGTGGGCAGGGTTTTAGCCTATCTTTCTGACTTTCTAGGTCTTGTCTCTCTCGTTGCCCTCTTCCTTGCTAGTGTTGGCCTCTTCTACCTCTACCGCTCCCACCTTGGAGGTAAGAGAATCACCTTTGCGATTTATGCGGCCGTAGGCTTAGATCGAAAGCAAATCTTTGGTCTCTACTTGCGTCACGTTTGGCTCTTAGGTGTTCTAGGTTCTCTTCTCGGTATTGCCCTAGGGGCCGTGGCCATTCCCGTCATTAATGCCATATTGGTTCAAGTTCTACCCTTTCAACTGCCGCCTCTCATTAGCCCGCGTGCTCTTTTGATGGGGCTTTTAGTTGGCCTTATCGGGGTCGTTCTTCTGTCTTATCCTTTAATTTTAGCGGCGACTCGCCAGCGTCCTGCAAGCCTCTTTCAAGAGGTGGCAGAGATGACTCAAGGAAAGGGTAAGAATTCATGGTGGCACTATCTCCCTTATCTCGCCTTCTTTTCTGCTATGAGCCTCTATGCGGCCCAGTCTTTTAAGGTGGGCGGAGCGTTCTTAGGTCTCTTCTTTGGGGTGGCGCTCTTGGCCTTTCCCATAGGCCTTGGACTTTTAAAGTTGGGCGAAAATTATTCTTTTAGGGCCGCTCTTGGTTTAAAGCTTTCCCTGCGTTACCTCAACCGCTACTGGGTGAGCACCATTTCCATTTTCTTAAGTCTGCTCTTGGGTTCCATGCTTCTTAACCTTATCCCTATGCTTCAGCAATCGATTGAAGGGGAAATTTCTCTTGGTAAGGAACAGACTCTTCCAAGCCTCTTTCTCTTTGATATTCAAGATGAGCAAGTGGATTCCCTGGATGAGTTCTTTAAAGAGAAAGACGTTAAGCTCTTGGCCCTCAGTCCCTTTATTCGTGGCCGTATTAAGAAGATCAACGGCGAAGACGTTAAAGTTGAAACCAAGGAAGGTCTTACTCGCGAGGAGCAAAGAGAGCAGCGCTTTAGAAATCGTGGCACAAACTTTAGTTATCGTGACTCCCTCACAGAGAGTGAAACCTTAA
>JAUIBX010000015.1 GCA_030427595.1 Bacteriovoracia bacterium
ACGACATCACGAGGTGCGAGTTCACGATCGGGATGATAGCTCTCCATAAAGGCCTTGCCTTCACTATTAACAAGAACTCCACCTTCACCGCGAACAGCTTCTGAAATAAGAAAGCGGCGATGACTTGAGCTATCAAAGAAAGTTGTGGGATGGAATTGGATAAATTCCATATTCGTTAAAACGGCTCCGGCCCTTCTCGCCATGGCATGACCATCCCCTCGAGCTCCCTCTGAGTTTGAATGGTGAAGATAGAGAGCTCCCACACCTCCTGTCGCAAGAACTGTTTTCTTGGCCAAAACTTTTACGACGGTCTCTTGTGAACGATTAAAAAGATAAGCCCCCAAAACTTTATTTTCCTCATAGCGCTGCTGAAGGTGAACACCATGGTGAAGGGGGGTGATTAAATCAATAGCGGTATGGCCTTGTAAGAAACGTAAATTGGGAAAGCGATGAGAATCTTTTAAATAATTTAAAAGAGACACTTGGATTTCTCTTCCCGTATAGTCTCCTTTAAAAAGGATGCGTGGAAAGGAGTGAGCTGCTTCTTTAGTGAAACAAAGGCCTTCTTCATTGGCCTCAAACTGAGTTCCCACCTTATCAAGAAGGACCTCTTTGAGAATCGGACCTGAACGCTCTTCCAAGATTTTAGCGGCTTCAATATTTGAAGTATGAGAAGAAGCCTTTTGAATATCCTCAACGAGATTTTGATGAACTTCACCCTCACGAGGATAGATCGTTCCCCCTTGGGCCCAAAATGTGTTGGTCACCTGTGGATCAGTTTCTCTAGTTACAATACCAATTTTGAGATTCTTTTCAGCTAGCTCACTAGCACAAACTAATCCAGCGACCCCACTTCCTATAATTAATATATCAAACTCGAGAGCATTCAATTCTTAGCCTTCTCTTTGATATTTAAAAGATATATCTACAGGTGGAGCTCCATAAGTGAGAGTACCAATACTAATGGCATCCACCCCTTCCATTAAGTAGCCGTCAATATTGTCAAGATTCACGCCTCCAGAAACTTCGATCGTCATTCCTTGAGGTTTCTTGGGAATAATCTTCTTAATTTCTTCAGGACTAAAGTTATCCAACATGACATGCCTAATTCCTCTCTCACACGCCTCATCGAATTCCTTTTCATCATGGACTTCCAATTCAATGGGGTTATAAAAAGCCCCCATGTCTTTAAAAAATTGGATTGCCTGATCTACGCCACCAAAGAAAGTTTTATGATTATCTTTCACCATCCACATCTCAGTTTGGCCAAGACGATGGTTAAAGCCTCCTCCACAACGAACTGCATACTTCTCTAAAGACCTCAGTCCTGGTGTGGTTTTTCTGGTATCTAGAATTTTGACATTATATTTCTGTGCCTTTTCCACAAACTTTTGGGTGAATGTGGAAATGCTGGAGGAACGTTGCAAAAGGTTGAGAGCTATACGCTCACCCGTTAGTGCTTTTGAAAAAGGAATGCTTCCTAGAGAGAGGACCTCTCCCTTTTTAAATGATCGCCCCTCAAGTTGTTCAGAGATACTTTCAGCGAAGTCACTCTCACCCAAATAATCAAAGACCGTTTTAAACCAAGGAAGACCACTTAGGATCATTTCACTTTTAATATAGAGCTGGCAGGTGACAAGATCACCAGGAAGGCGCTCCATATAAAATAAGTTGCGTGTCAGGTCATCTTCTTGAAAATAGCGAGCGATATCTTCTTTTAATGCGACTTGAGTCAAATGCACGATTTACCTCTTCATTTTGATTGGGTGGCTTCTTTTTAGGTCAATATTTTTAATTAGTTAAGCGAAAAGCCGTAGGCATCGAGCTTTCAAGTCGTTAGGCATGAATTTTCGCTCTCTTTTACTGGTTTTCCTCTTCCTTTTGGCCCTTTCTCCTGAATTTAGGAGATCTTTTGAGCCTCAAAAGCGCCTAGGATCTATTTCTCCTTCCCCTCTGGTCAATTCTTACCTAACCGGACAAAAACGTGGTCTGACTAAGGACCTTAAAACTATTCACCAAGAGCTCAACCTGCAACACCTTATGACCCCTTCCGGTCTCCATCTCGCTAGCCTTCTTCTTATTTTGGGCCTCTTCTTTAAAGGTCAGAAAATACAATTTAGTTTTCTCCTCGTTCTTGGTGCATTGGTCTGGCCTTACACTGGGCTCGATAGCTTCAAGAGAATGATCCTCTTTGGTCTTTTAAGAAAAAATCCCTTAAAACCCCTAACTTTAAAGACCTCTTTTATCCTTACTTTTGTATTGGCCTTTATCACTGGCCAATACTTCAAAAATCCACTCTCCTTCTCTCTTTCCTTTATCTTTATCGGTGCCTTAATTCTCAGTAGAAATCGCCTCTATACGTTTATCCTTCTAGGATTCATTCAGATCATCATTGGCAATTGGTTTGAAAGCACAACTTCGCCAATGGGTATCATCCTAGGGCTCACCATCTCTATGATCAGTCCTATCGTCTTTCCGCTCTTTATCTTGGAGTCTATTTTTCCGGCGCTACCTTTTAGTTTTCTATGGGAGGGCCTTCTTAAATTCATGCATCAACTTCTCCTTATAAAAGTCGAGCTTCTATTTTTACCTCTGATTCCCTTTTTCTTCTTCATAAGACATGAGCAACTTAAGAGACCAGCCTTGGCCTTGTCTCTTCTTCTCACTTGCTTACCTTTAGGTCATAGGCCCACATCATCACATTTTTCAGCACCTCCTCCTAAACAATTTAGTAAGAGCACTTCTCTTCATAATGGCAGCAAGTTCCTCTATGACAATGGCATGCGCTGTTACTCACGTCTAAAGGGGGATCAATGGAGTCATCACTGCTACAAATAAAAAAGGCTCCCATAGGGAGCCTTTCTAAAATAAGAGTTTCTTTATTTTTCAGTATTCAAG
This sequence comes from Bacteriovoracia bacterium, assembly GCA_030427595.1. Taxonomy (GTDB): domain Bacteria; phylum Bdellovibrionota; class Bacteriovoracia; order Bacteriovoracales; family Bacteriovoracaceae. The sequence continues at coordinate 2,899 of JAUIBX010000015.1, forward strand.
AAGCTTCTTTAACTGATTGTAGACGTCATCCGTTTGAGGAAGAATCTCTTCTTCAAGGGCCGGACAATAAGCCACGTGAACATCTAAACTTGTCACACGAAGGATTGGAGCATCAAGATCTTCAAAACACTCTTCGTTCACACGAGCCGCAATTTCACCGGCAAAGCCAGATGTCTTATGTTCCTCATGAGCAATCATAAGACGATTTGTTTTCTTAAGAGAGGTTTTAATCGCTTCCATATCAAATGGTGCAAGTGTTCTCAGGTCAATCACCTCAACACTGTATCCTTCTGATTCCATTTTCTTAGCAGCGTCAATAGACTTCTGAACAAGGGCACCCCATGAAACGATGGTGGCATCTGTTCCTTCTTTGGCCACACGAGCTTTACCAAAAGGAATCATATAGTCCTCACCTGGATCAGCGGTACGGTTGTATCCTTGATAGTAGAGGTGCTTATGCTCTAAGAACATCACCGGATCATCAGCGCGAATAGCTGTTCTTAAAAGACCAGCGGCATCAGCAGCATTCGATGGGTAAGCAACTCTTAAACCAGGGATGTGAGTGTAGAGAGATTCTCCCGTTTGAGAGTGATAAATTGAACCGCCACGCAGGTAGCCACCAATTGGTACACGGATAACAAGAGGATTTGTGTAATCTCCACCTGAACGATAGCGACAAGTCGCCACCTCATTCTTAATCTGCATGAAAGCAGTCCAAATATAATCAAAGAACTGAATTTCAACCACTGGCTTAATACCACGAATGGCCTGGCCTACAGCGCGGCCTACAATATTGGCTTCAGCAAGTGGTGAATTAAAAACTTGGTTTTTGCGACTTACTCTTTGAACACCAGAGGTAAGCTTGAAAACCCCGCCTTTACCTTTAAGGTCTGGGTTTTCCAGCTTTTCAAGTTGAGAGAAGTCTGCAACGTCTTCACCCCACATTCTTACGAAGGGATTATTTTTAAATTCATTTTGAAGAACTTTATTAATAGCACCCGCCATTGGAATGTCATCTTTACCTTCAAAAGTACCTTCCGTTTCAAACTCTGAACCAGTGATGTCCACATCGTGGCTGTAGAGGTGATCCATCGCCGTAGACTTATCAGGCCAAGGCGTATCAATGGCCTCTTTCATGGCCTGACGACATTCCTTAGTGACCTCATCAAGAAGCTCGCTTCTCTCCTCTTCAGTCATGATACCAGCATCAACAAGAAGCTTAGGATAACTATTGAAAACATCCTGTTCTTTCTCATTCTCTAGCTCTTCTTTTGTTCTATACATTGAATGATCATCACTCATGGAGTGAGAGTAAGGACGAGTCACGTGAGCATGCACAACAACAGGACCATTTCCTTCACGAAGATAGGCCTCTGCTTCTTTCATGGTCGCATAAGACTCAATGGGACAATTTCCATCACATTCAAAAATCTTTAAGCCAGGGAAGTTAGCCAAAGCTTTAGAGATAGATCCACCGGGTGTTTGAACTTCAACAGGTACAGAAATCGCATAGCCATTATCTTCAACCATGTAGAGTACTGGTAGCTTATTTACACAAGCTGTAGTTAGACCTTCCCAAAATTCTCCCTGAGAAGTTGTTCCATCACCTGTTGAAGCATAGATGATTTCATCTTTTTCATATTTACGGCCTTCAAGGTCAACACCCTCTTCATCGATTTGCTGAAGGTACTTACCACCTTCAGCAAGACCAACCGCTTGAAGAAATTGTGTTCCAGTACAAGAAGACTTATTCACAATATTGAGATCGACGTGGCCCCAGTGAGCAGGCATCTGACGGCCATGGGAACTCTTGTCTCCAATATTTCCATTGGCCTGACAGAGCATTTCATAAGGAGTCACTCCAAGTCCAGTACAGAGGGCACGGTCACGGTAGTAACAAAGAAACCAATCATGGGCTGGCTTCAAAACTTTTGCAGCTGCCGTAAGAATTCCTTCATGACCTGCACCAGAAATTTGGAAGTAAGCCTTGGTTTGCTTCTTCATGGTAATTTCTGTGTCATCTAGTTTACGAGAAAGATAAACATTTCTCAGCATGGCGATAAGGTCTTCTTTTTTAAGGCCATACTTCTTAGCGAGCTTTAGTTTTGCCTCGATAAGTTTTGGGCTAGTTTTCTTTTGAGAGTCAGCTGACTTTTCTTTACTATCTGTTTGGAGCATAGATTGTTCCCTAAAAAACGTTGAATACATGGTCGCAACGCGACGCACAGTAATGTCTTTATCTGAAGAAACTTTACCGAGATCAACGGGAATTGTCTAAAGGCAAACTATAAACTTTTCAATGGGTTAGATGACTTTTCAGCCTGTTACATGCCAGAACTAATGGAAATGAGGAAGCGTCTATCTTCATCACCGCGAAATTGAGAGTTGGTAGTGTCAACAGCATAAGTAGAGAGGTCAAACTCCAGCTTGCGAGTTCGAATACCTAGACCACCTGAACCAAAGCCGTCTCCATAACCAAAGCGGATAAAGAAAATCCTTCTAAAGTCAAATTCCATTCCTAAACCAAGTTTACGGGCAGAGGATACATCAGCAAATTTATTGTTGATGTCTTTGTAATTGATCTCCCAGTGGATTCTAGTGGTCTTTCCAATTTGAGGTGTTAGAGACAGGCCAACATCAATAGACTGGCGAATCTCATCGGGAGCTCCACCATATCCATCACTTGGATTAAAAGATCTCGATGTCGCGTTATTCATTTTTGCTGCAAGAGTCGGTAAACCATAAACGGGTAAAGTAAACTTAACTCCAGTTGTAAAAAGCAGGGCACGGCCCTTTTGGATGTCACTATTTTGCAGATCAATGGCCGTGTTGATGTCCGACTCCCCGTAAACCTCTTCACGAGTAAGATAAATCCCAGTTGCTCCAATTTTAAAAATCCCTCCAAAGAGAGACAGGTTTAAGGAGAGATAAGGACCAGAGTCAGTTCTCTTGGCATATTCATAAAGGGCACCTTCCTGAGTACCGAAAGCTCCACGCGTTTGATTGGAATAAAGATAACCTAAAGATATGTAACGAGCTGTGAAGTTTGGCATAAGGTGAAAGCGTGAATGAGAAAAGCTTCCGGGATTGTCTTTAAGAAGTTCCCTGGTGCCGTCGACCTTGAAGCCTTTGTTAAAATTTGAAAAGGCATCGGTAATCTGACCTCCAGTTCCTAAATCGATCCAATCTTTATTGGCCTCAAGATGAAGGTTAGATAAGTGAAAGTGGGCCTTCCTCACAGTTCCCAAACCAGCTGGGTTATAGAAGGCAGCTGCCGAGTCATCAACCTTTGCAATATAGGCATTACCCATGGCAAGCGCTCGACCAGATGTGGCCAATTCTGGAAAAGCAGCATCAGAGAAATCGATCGCTCCCCATGCTGAACCGATGGGAAGAAAGATGCCAAAGAGGGCCATGAATAGAGCGAGTGCCACAAGAATTTTCACCTCTCTATTCTATCGAATACCTCGGGTGAATATTAGAGGTGCATCATTTGCCTTAAAACAAAAAAACCGGCAAAAGTTGCCGGTTTCCTTGCTTGAAATCTTTATTTTGTGACTTATTCAGCGCGATTTCTGTTTTTACGCCCAGGAAAGCGATGGTTAACACCAGCTCCAAGGAACTTACCTTGGATATTCCTGATCGACTCAAGACGGCTTTCTGCGAGAACATTAGTCGCCTTATAAACAGGAATATTCTGTTCTTCAGAAATCTCAAAGATTCTCATGGTTGTATCGTAAATTGTATCAACCATTCGAGAGGCCTTATTGTCTGACCAGCCTTCAAATTCAATCGAAACGTTCATCAGACCACCAGCATTGATAAGGTAATCAGGAGCGTAAAGAATTTCTTTTTCTTTAAGAATATCGCCATGACGGTTTTCAGCCAGTTGGTTATTGGCAGCCCCCGCAACGATCTTACACTTAAGACGATCAATAGTTTGATCATTAACAGTCGCTCCAAGAGCACAAGGAGCGTAGATGTCACAATCTACATCATAGATTTCATCAACACCGACGAGCTCTGCATTGGGAACCATTTCTTTAAAAGCTGCAATATTCTTTTCGTTGATATCAGTGAAGTAAACTTTAGCTCCAGACTTGTAGAGAAGTTCACCAAGGTAGCGACCAACAGAACCAGCTCCCTGAAGGGCGACAACTTTATTCTTCACACTTCTTTCACCAAAGACTTTGGTACATGAAGCTTCAATCCCTCTAAAAACACCACGTGCCGTATAGGGAGAGGGGTTACCTGAACCGCCGTGAGTTTGAGCAACACCAGTAACAAAAGTTGTCTCTGTAAAAATATGCTCAATATCTTCAACACCAATATTCACATCTTCCGCAGTAATGTAACGGCCATTAAGACTTTCAATAAAACGTCCATAGGAACGGAAAAGGGCTTCCGATTTATCTTTGTTGGGATCACCAATAATAACAGCTTTACCACCGCCAAGATTAAGACCTGAGACTGCGGCTTTATAAGTCATCCCTTTGGAGAGACGGAGAACATCGTAGATTGCATCGTCGATACTTTCATATGGCCACATTCTTGTCCCTCCAAGAGCAGGTCCAAGTGTGGTGTCGTGAATGGCAATGATGGCCTTTAGATTACAAGAAGGGTCGCTAAAGAAGACAACTTCTTCATGTCCTTCAGAGTACAGCTTTTCAAAACTAAGCATGTCCGAAACTCCTGGTCTAAGAATTCTTGAGAGAATCCTTTTTAAATTTATGTCCGTTAATAATTCTCTTGCCAGAGACTCGCAAAGCCTAGAATCCTTTAATTTCAAGGGGATTTGTGCCAGACTATAAGCGATTGCCCACTTTAGATTCTCAAGGATAAAATCTGTATGCCCACCGTGTCAGTTAAGAAAACAAACCCCGACGGGACAGTAACTACTGAAAATGAAATTGAAATCAACGTTGAAAAGGGTCTTGGGATCTGGGAAGCCTTTGAGGCCCAAGGTCACAAACTTCCAGCTGGTTGTCTTAAAGGTATGTGTGCAGCATGTCGAGTGCAAGTCCTCGCAGGTGCTGAGAACTTAGCCGAAGCAGGTCCAACAGAGAAAGAAACTCTTGAGCTTGTTCTTAAAAATAAAGACCCGCAAGAGATTGCGGGCAAAACCATTCGCCTAGCCTGTCAGGCAAAAATAAGTGGTGATGGTGCCATCGAAATTGCACCTTTTAATTAAGAATCAAAATCAGCGGCTAAAGATTTCCCTACACCTTCTCCAGAGCTGTCACTTCTTTCAGTTCCCGCTTCTTTCTTATTAAAAAGGTGCTTCTCTCCATCAACATGCTTAATACGAATTTCTCTAATTTCGTAATCTTCAACTCGTTTAAGCTCAAAGCTATACCCTTCCCAAACAATGATCTGTCCTTGCTCAGGAAAGTTATTGCCAAGCATATCGAGAAGAAAGCCTGCAACAGTTGAGTAGTTGTCATTTAAAGGAATCTTAATATCAAAATCGGAGTAAAGTTCTCTTAGGGAAACAGTTCCATCGATCATGACACCTTCATTGAGATCTTTTTCCCTTTGTTCTTGAACAATGGCCTCTTCATCATCATCGTGCTCATCTTGAATTTCACCAACGATTTCCTCAATGATATCTTCAAGAGTAATAATACCGACAACAACGCCATTTTCATCTTTAACGAGGGCCAAGTGAACCTTCTTGCGGTTCATATAGTCAAAGACCGCTTGAATCTTCATATGCTCATAAACAAAGAAAGGGTCTTTTAGGTGCCTTTCAATATTAAAATTATCTTTCTCTAGACCTCGTACAAAGGTGAGATCCTTTATATGGAGAAAGCCCAAACAGTTTTCCAGCTCACCATCACAAACGGGATAGCGGCTATAGGTATCTTCCTCAACAAAGTTCATCACCTCTTTAAAAGTAAAACTCTTTTGAAGGTACTTCACCTCAAGTCGAGGAATCATGATGTCCTTAACTTTAATTGTAGGAAATTCTAGGATGGAGTTCAGAAGATCAAGCTGCTTAGAGTCCATAGTCTTATCTTGCTCAGCTCGATTGATCATGTACTCAATATCGTTCTTAGTAATGAGACGACCCGTCAGTTCAGCATTTTCACCAAGAACAGCTTGAATAACTGTCACCATTCCCTGGATCACAGGATAAAGCAAATAATATTTAAACCTGAGGATGTAGATAATAAAAACACTAAGCTTTTCGGCGTGCGTTCTTGCAAAGGTCTTTGGGATAATCTCCCCAAAGATCAAAATAACAATCGTCACTACCCCTGTGGAAATACCAACGGCATCGGACTTAAAAACTCTAGTCGCAATGGCCGTCGTAACAGAGGCCGCCAAGATATTCACAATATTATTTCCAACGAGGATCGTGGTTAGAAGCTCGTTGGGTCTTTCAATCATAAAAGTCAAAGCACGCGCGCGACTTCCCCCCTCTTCAATAATCTGACGAGCTCGATCAATCCCGAGGGACATCAAAACAGCTTCCGAGCCCGAAAAGAAGGCAGAGCCAGCGAAGCAAATCACCAAGATAGTAATCTCGGTAGCAGAGATCTCTACGCCCGTTAACATGATTGAATCCTAATTTTGAGGGAAGGGGTGGTCAAAAACCTGTGCTTTTGACCGTAGATAGACGGAGGTTCTATAAGGCATTTCCTTGTTTTAAAACAGCTATGGCAATTTTGTTGTCTCTTTCCATTGTCATTCTGTTTACTTAAATCAGGCAGAGCAAAGTCACAAGAATTTGTTTACCCAATTTCTCAATCTCCTTACAAAAGAGAAATTATTTCATATTTTACAATGCATCTCGGTATCAGTCTATAGATCAAGACGCCTAATTTCAAACACTTAGTAATATCAAGTTTAGTGATCGAGCTGTTTTCCCTGAAAGTCATGATCAGAGTAAACAATCCGGTCATTCATTTCGTGGTTAAAGCCATAGATATCATCGATATTGCTAACCCCACGAAAGATGGTCTGGCACTTATAGCACACCACCACCAACGGCAGAATAAAGTAGAGCAAAATATCCAAAAAGACCATGACGAAAAAAACGGAATAGATCCAAGGAAAGCCAACGTCTAAAAGAATAAATACGGGGACAGATACGGCACCTATGACAAAGAGACCAACACCAATTTTTCTATTGAAGTCTTTTTGCTTAAAGAAATCCTTACGACCACATTTTGGGCAATCTTTAACAATCCCCTTTTCATGGTCCTCATTAAATGTGACTGGGTTTAATGTTTCACACACATCACACTTAGCATTCTTTGCCTCTCGTGAGGGATGCACATGAATCCCGGATCCACACTCAATACAAGTTAAAGTGACTTCAAGTTGGCTCATAAGAAAATCCCATATTCATAAAACATATAAACTGACACGAGCTCTGCAACAAAGACAAAGAAGGTCATAGCGTAAAGCATTCCCGTAGCACTTTGAATCGAACGCATAGCCACCAGGCGGTAAGCAAAAATACTCATCACTCCTAACACCAAGTAACCCCACCCTGCCCTCATCAGGAGCATCATCCAATTAAAGGCATAACCTCCCCCTAAGGTGGTTCCCTCTAGAAAAAACTTTTGGGACTCCATATAACCAACTCCAGTCCAGATCACCTTTACAATAAAGAAGGCCCAGGTGAAGTAGAGAGCTATTTTAAGGGGCTTTTCGGACAATTTGGGAGTCACGAGATACCAATGCCCCATCACCATGGCATAGGTCACACTCCCTAAAAACAGTATTGAAGTTAGAGCAAAGAAAAAGTGCTCATAGTTGTGATTGTTCATAAGGAGCAACAGTAACACTAGCAAAATATTGTGAGCCCCATAGAGAAGCCACATCAACCACGACTTCTTATCTTGATGACCAAAATAGATTCCAACAAAAGAGCCAAGGCTCAAATAATAAAAAATTGATTGGGGGTCAGTGAAGGCTCCATAGGTTAGGTGAAGAATAAGTGCGATAAAAAGTGAGCCGCCACAAAGAGAACTTAAAACGCGAATAAAGCCGCTACCCATTTCTTTAGTGTCAGCAAGGAAGCTAAAAAAACCGAGACCTAGGGCCAAGCTTAATAAGAAAAATTCAGCTAGCATGACAATTGTTGCCAATGTCTTCTCCAATTTTGATCGTTACTATTTTTAATAAAATAGGATGTAAGATCCTTCAGTATTTCTTTATTGGCCTCGGGTATATTCGCTGACCAGTCTTCCTGATCCGCCCCGTTTAGGCTCAGATATTTCCACCCTTCACTTGGTAATACTTCTAGATACTTGCTCTCAGGTGAAAAATAAAGCAGATGGACAAAAAGACAGACACTTCTGTTTTCATAGTGATGGGTGTAGGTCTTAAAAGACTCAATCTTATCGACTTCTACCTCTACTCCGACTTCTTCAAGGAACTCTCTCTTCGCCGCGAGGGCGGGAGTCTCTCCCGCCTCAATTTTGCCACCAGGAAACTCCCAAGTACCATCCAAAGGCCCATTCTCTTGACGTTTTTGCAGCCAAAGCTTGACGCCGTCAGGGTCAAGCTCAGCGACAGGAATGAGCAAAGAAATGGGCAGTGTCTTATTCACCATATTTTTATGAAATTCCAAAAGGTTAGCTTGAGGATTTACCATGGCACCTTTACCCTGCCAACTTCACAAGGGCCGCCTGCTAGGCTATACCAACCCTCATGCGTTATGTGTCTAAAATTCCTAAAGGTTCCCTTCTCTTTGCTCCAATGGAGGGCATAACTGATGAGCCTTATCGTATGGCGATTCAAGAGGCGTTTCCTGAATGGAGCTATCTTTCCACTGACTTTCTACGCATCCCCACCAATGGCGAATATAGCGAAAAGAAAATCATGGAACACTTTGGAGAAAAGATATTTCAACAAACCAAGGTGAAAAACAAGACGGCGTATCAGATTCTCACAACGGCACGGGCGAATACCATTCCTAATATTTTAAAAATAGAATCCCTTGGCTTTGACCATCTTGACCTCAATCTGGGTTGCCCTTCCCGTAAGGTCAATGGTCACCATGGTGGTGCCTACCTCCTAAGCGACCTTGTCGCCTTGAGAAAAGTAATAAAAGATATTCGAGAAAATTTTAGTGGACTCTTTACAGCTAAAATCCGAGTTGGCTTTAAAGACGATAAGAACTTTGTTTCTATTCTAAAGCTACTTGAAGACGAAGGGGTAGAGGCGATTACTCTGCATGGTAGGACTCGTGACCAAATGTATGAAGGCCGTGCCAACTGGAGCTACATCAAAGAAGCTGTAAGGCAACTCTCCATCCCCCTCATTGGAAATGGAGATTGTTGGGACCTCTTTGATATTGAGAGGATGTTTGATGAAACAGGATGCCACGCCATCATGTTAGGAAGAGGTGCCCTAAAAACCCCGTGGCTTGCGACCCTTTACGAAGAAAATAAAGATCACATTTCCCACGTCAATGAAGACTTCCTTCTTCATGAAAGAAAGCGCTACCTGGATTATTACTTCTACCTCTTAGAAAGAAATTATAGGAAGAAAGGTCTTGATGATGATCAACTGCTGAGACGTTTCAAGGCCTTTTCTCGTTATATTTTTGATGACTATCCCAATAGTGAGGAACTTCGCTCTCGCTTTCTACGCTCACGAACTCTGACAGAATTTCAAGAAAGGCTAGATCAACTTAAAAGTCATTAAAGAAGATTCCATTTAAATTTCTTATCGCAAATAACAAATGCCTCAAAAATGATCCAACCCAAGAAGGTCCACAAAGGCGACCAATTGGGGTTAAGGATACTCAGTGCACCTGAAATTAAAAAAGGCACAATGAATCGAGCGAGAGGTCTCATCCAAAAGGGTGGGGTTTCTGGAAGTAAGCCAAAAATATATTCTTGAAAACGAAAGAGATTTCCCAAAAGAGAATAACGATAAGACTTTGAGCGGGCTTTCTCCTCAAAGCCTGGCGTGTAGTACATATAAGGCCATGTGTACCCAATAAGAAAAAAGATACCGTACATGGGATCCACCAACATAGAAATAAGACTCCAAATAAGTAAAATTGGTAAAAGGCCATAGACGTAATATCTTTGTAATTTCTTATTATCCATGATGACTATTCTAGAGCGCCACTTTTATGAAGGAAAGTAATATCACTAAACTGCATATTGGGAGGGCTCTTGACGACCATCTCAAATACTTGAATAAAGTCTTCGGGATCAAGCATCTTTGATCGCTCAAAATCATCACTGATATTTTCCCAGATAGGTGTATCAATCGCCCCTGGCATAAGTGTACTAAAACGAACCCCAAGAGACTTCCACTCCTCACGCACTGATTCAACAAGACCATTGAGAGCAAACTTCGATGCACAATAAGCGGAGACGTTTTCAAATCCTCTCTTTCCTGCAATTGAGGAGATATGAATCAGATGAGAAACATCTTTAATCATGAAGTCATGACCAAACTTGAGAATATTATAAGGTCCAAGCGCATTGGTTTTTAAATGGTCTAGGAAAACTTCACTTGGGGTATCCAGAACACTACCCATTTCAAAAATACCAGCATTACTCACAACTAAATGGAGGCCATAAGTCTCTTTTCCAATATCATCATACATATTTTGTACAGACTCCTCGTCTGTAACATCGACTTCTAGATCAATAAATCGAGGATGGGTGATATCAGTTTCAGAGCGACTTGCTCCAAAGACCACATATTCTTCTTCTAAAAGATATTGGCTAATTTCATATCCAAGGCCACTGGATGATCCAGTGACTAGAGCATATTGAGTGCGCAAAGAGACCTCCCTAAGTCTGTTATTAAAATTATAAACCTAGGGAGCAGGGAATTAAAGACCTCCGCGGTAACCGCGTTCGTCTGTATGGATGCGTTTCTGATTGTCCTTAACCTGCCAGCAATCGTCACCTTGAAGGCGCTTAAGTCCACACCTTTGGAGAGAACCATAAGTCCAAAATCGAGACCCATCAGGACCAAAGCGCCCACGCATATTCTTAGGAGAACCTAATCCAATATGAATTGTCTGGCAGCCAATTCCTACCTGCATATTAAATGGTTTTTCCCTCTTATAGAGTTCACAAAGATACTTCTGAGCTTTGGCCCTATCTTTGGGAGTTGGAAAATCTAAATCAAAACCTCTTGCTTGAATATGATCACTCTGACTCGCTCCTCCAACCTTTTCGTTGTAACAACGAGGTCTCCACCAATTTCTCAGTGTAATACTCTTAGAACCGTAGGCATCACCATCATTAATCACCTCTCTCATCTTTCCGGCCACTAGGCCTTGAACAGCACCAGACATCCAGCGACATTGTGCAGGTAAAAGACCATTCTTATAATCACAAGCTCTTGCTTGGTGAGGTCTATGTGGTGAAATCATTTCGGATGCCGAAAATTTTTCAATCACACCGACATCATTAATATAGTTTTGAAGGCCCTCATTACTTTTACTGAAGTCTCTTGGATCATCGAGGCTTCCATTAAGTAGACGGGCCGTTCGATCGAGGTCTCGAATTTCTTGTTGAGTTAGGTCTGGACAACTCTTTGATCCCGCCATATCCAACAGGTCCCTTACACTAGAAATGCCACGAGAAGACTTCACTTTCTCTTTCATTTTTACAGGAGCCTTAACCACGATCAGATCTTTGCCCTTGCCGTGTCCTTCGTCACATTCACCATGACGGTAATAATCATCTGGCTTGGGAAAATCGACAATGGTTCTAGGACCTTCGTTTTTAGAGTTCGAACAAGCGAAGGATAAGAGGAGTAAAAGAAGAATTGGAGTAGTTTGATTGAGTTTTTTCATAATGACATTATAGAAAATTAACTCATCAGGCTTTAGGCGGAAAAATATATCCCATTTGAGGAAAAAAACTACTTTTATAAAAAAAGCCCTCCATTAGGAGGGCTTAACATACCGTATTTGTTGAGAAAATTAGCGTGCGACGCCAACGGCCTTCGTTTCCCTAAGAACAGTAATCTTAATCGTTCCAGGGTAAGACATTTCCTCTTCAATTTTCTTGGCAATATCTCTTGAGAGAAGAACTGTTTCTTCGTCAGTCACATTATCGTTTTCGACAAAAACACGAACTTCACGACCACCAGAAATTGCATAAGAGCGACTAACTCCATCGAAAGAGTTCACAATCTCTTCGATGTCAGAAAGACGACTCACATATGATTCCATCATGGCCTTACGAGCACCTGGACGAGCACCAGAAAGAGCGTCTGCCGCTGCCACAAGGTGGGCCAAGACAGACTCAGGCTTTTCGTCATCATGGTGGGCACGGATAGCATGAACGACGTCAGCTGGCTCACCATATTTCTTGGCGAAGTCAGCGCCGATAACAGCGTGAGAACCTTCCGCCGAAGCATCAAGTACCTTACCAATATCGTGAAGGAGACCTGCACGACGAGCTTGCTTAACATTGAGACCCATTTCAGAGGCCATCGCTCCACAAATGAAAGCGGCCTCAATAGCATGCTGATACTGGTTTTGAGTATATGAGGTACGCCAGTTGAGAGCACCCACAAGCTTAAGAATTTCAGGGTGAATACCGTGGACACCAATTTCCATCTGGGCCTTTTGACCAAGATCAAGAAGTTGCTTATCCATCTCACTCTTAGCTTTATCGTGGAACTCTTCAATCTTTGCTGGATGAATACGACCATCAGCGATGAGCTTCTCAATAGTTCTTCGTGCAATTTCACGACGAACTACATTGAAAGAAGAGATCACAACCACTTCAGGCGTATCATCAATGATGAGGTCAACACCACAGATTTGCTCAAAGGCACGAATATTACGACCTTCACGACCAATCAAGCGGCCTTTGACATCATCTGAAGGCAAATCAACTGTTGAGATGGTCTTTTCAGCGACGTACTCTCCAGCAAAGCGCTGAATAGCAATCCCCACCAATCTTTTGGCCTGACCTTCTGCCTCTTCTTTAGCTTCTTCTTCAATTTTCTTGGCCATCTTTGCAAAATCAACCCGGGCCTCTTCTTCCATAGTTTTCAGAAGCTCTTGCTTGGCCTGCTCTTGAGTCATGCTCGCCACTTCACTAAGCTTTTGCGAGATCTCGCTTTGACGGGCTTTATATTTTTCAATTTCTCTTTGAACTCTTTCTCTCGCCTGAGCTACGTCCTCTTGACTGCGAGAAAGTTCTTCTGCCTTTTCTTTATTTTGTTCAATCTTAGAATCAAGCTTGGCTTCTTTTTGAGTGAGCTCACGCTCCTGATTCTTAAATTCTTTTTCGCGATTTCTCATTTCGTTTTCAAATTGAGCTCGCTCTTCTTTAATAATTTCTTTTGCTTCTTTTCTCGCCTTGTACTTAATGTCGTTGGCGGCCTCTTTAGCCTTTTCAATAATTTGATCACCTTTAGACTCTCTTTCCTTCAGCTCAGCATTCGCTTGACGCTGACGAACAAAGAAACCTAATCCGGCACCTATAATTAAGAAAAGGATTGAAGCAAGTACAACAGATATATCCATAATGCTTTCTCCTTTTAAGCCTGCTTAAGCAGGGTTTTAGTTATTCTTACAATAGAAAGTACTCTCTTCGGTCACAACATAATCCATTAACTGGTCATGCTCTTCATGAGGAACACTTTCAAAAATTTGGTTTTGAAAACAAATGCCCGTCTTAAGGCCCTTGTAATCAGCGAGATAACGATCATAATAACCCTTACCTCTTCCCAAACGATGCCCATCACGTGTGAAAGCAAGTCCAGGAATAACCAAAATATCAGGGGTGATCTCCTCAGCCGTTTCTCGTGGCGTGCGGATGGTGACCCCAAATTGCTGGGTTTCCTTAAGGTCATCGATAGATGACTGGCGAAAATTCATGACTTGATCCTCGCCACAGGGAAACCCCAGTTTCCAATTCTTCTTTGCCCCATCTTCCTCAATAAATCCGAGGAGAATATCAACCTCATCTTTCAAAGGGGCATAGAGGCCAATACTTTTAATGGATAGGGCCGGATTTTGATTCTGTAAATCAGAGAGAAGCTGATGAAGGTTTTTGGCGATCACAACACTTTTCTCTTGTCGGTCATTCTCACTAAGAGTGGCCAACGTATTTTTCACCTCTCGGCGCAATACAGACTTACGAGTCACTTTTCAGACCTTCTGAGAATTATCGAATTGAAACGAGGGTTACATAGTCGTAGGAGTGACTTCCTCAATAAGGTTTAATGCTTTACCTGCTTTTTCTTTGAGATCAGTTAGTTCGCTTTGGTAATTCTTATCAGCAACTAATTTATCTTGAGCCATTTGAAGGGCAACAAGCAGGGCCACCTCACCTCTGTCTAACTGAGGAGCCATTTGCATTATCTTATTGGCCTCGTTTCTCACGAGGTCTACAACCTGATCGGGTGATACCTGAGTATTTTCATCACCCTCTTTCAGTTTGATTTTGTAACCTAAGATTTCGTAATCGATACTTCTCGACTTATTATCCATACCTTTCTAGGGTACGACATGAGCCCTATTCTCGTAAAGAGGAATTCCTAATAAAGAGAGGCCACACTGCAAAAAACTAATTCATGTCAAGCAGTGCGTCTAGATACTCATCCAAATTAAAGTTGTTGAGATCCTCAACACTTTCCCCTACGCCAATATAAGTTATAGGTACCTTGAGACTCTGCACAATAGATACCGCACTTCCCGCTTTTGAAGATCCATCGCACTTCGTAAAAATAAGGCCCGAAAGCTCAAGAGTTTTATGGAATTCTTCTGCCTGGCGAATAGCATTTTGACCCGTGATGGCATCAATAACCAATAGCACATGATGAGGAGCTGTCTCGTCTAGTTTCTTAAGAACATTCTTACTCTTGGCCAACTCATCCATAAGGTTGCCCTTGGTATGAAGTCGGCCTGCCGTATCGAGGATGCAGTAATCTGCTTTCTCTGAGATAGCCTTTTGAAGGGCATCAAAACCTACTCCACTTGGGTTGGCTCCTTCTTTCGCCCTAATCATCGTAGCACCTGCTCGGTCACACCAAACTTGAAGTTGATCAACGGCAGCGGCCCTGAACGTATCACAAGCGCCAACGACAACTTTAGCGCCCTGTTGTGTAAGCTTGGTGGCAAGCTTACCTATAGTGGTCGTCTTACCAGCTCCATTAACACCAACAACCATGATGACTTTAGTTTGACCCTTTTTACTTTCATCAAAGTCATAGAGAGTAGGATCAACATCTGCTTGAATGGGAGCGAGTCTCGTTTTCAAGAAGTCAAAGAGGAAGGCCTTAAACTCCTTCTCTCCAAAGTCAGCTTCCTTCGCCTTTTCAGTTAACGCCTCTGTGAGCTCCATGGCCGTTTGTGGCCCGATATCGGCGGAATAGAGGAGCTCTTCAATTTCCTCAAGCTGATCATCAGTTAGTCCTTTCCCCTGAAAGAGACCACCTAACTTTCCCCAAACCTGGCTGCGCGAACGTGATAATCCTTTCTTAAGGCGTTCAGACCAAGGAACAACATCGACCTTAGTTTCAACAACAGTCTCTTCAGCAATAGTAACAGGAACACCTTCGACCGATGCTTTCTCAACCTTTTCTTCAGCTTCCTGTGATGGAACTTCTTCCTTCTTTGAGGGGGATGTCTCCTCAGAGGGAGCGGGCAAGGCCTTACCACCGCTAGAAATAAATTGAAGAACCCCTGAAATGAGGAGAAATAAGGTGGAGACAACTCCAAATAAGTCGCCCATATTGGCCGTTCCCTGAACGCCCAGAACGTCATAAAGCCCCTGGATGATTTCTACCATTTATTACTCCATAAGATTGATACTAAGCTCTGGCCATAATACCCAAGGCATCCTAAAAATCAATGTAGACTTATAGAGGACGCCTTTTTATGGAGCTTACAGGGCTTTACGAGACAATTGCCGCTTGTCGCCATTTCTTTCAACAAGAAGGCTTTCTTGAAACGCCCACCCCGCCCCTCGTGGAAAATCCGGGGATGGAAGCCCACCTTCACCCTTTTCAGGTACGAAGTCTCTATAAGAAAGAGGACCTGCCTCTCTACCTT
Source organism: Bacteriovoracia bacterium (assembly GCA_030427595.1). Classification (GTDB taxonomy): domain Bacteria; phylum Bdellovibrionota; class Bacteriovoracia; order Bacteriovoracales; family Bacteriovoracaceae. The sequence goes on from JAUIBX010000015.1 coordinate 18,911, forward strand.
CACACTAGCCCTGAGTTCTTCATGAAGAAACTTCTAAGCGAGGGACTTGAGAAAATTTATAACCTTGGCTGGTGTTTTAGAGATGAACCCAAAAGCCACACCCATCGCCCTCAATTTCTCATGCTCGAATGGTATCGAGCTGGGGCTTATTATGATGAAATTTTAAAGGACTCCCTCAACCTCATTGATCATGTTTACTCACACTTACTACAAAAGAAAATCACCTCTATCTCTAGGCCAAAGGTAACCCAAAAAAGTGTTGATGAGCTTTTCAAAGAATTTGTTGGTTTTTCTATTTTAGAGTTTCTCGATGAAGAAAGCCTAAAGAATAAAATTATTAAAGATATGCCAGAGCTTTTGCCAGAGCCTGAAGCAGAAATGCCCTGGGAAGATTACTTTTACTTAATCTTTCTCAATAAAATTGAAATTCACTTCTCACAATTTGATATTTTAGTAGTTGATAAGTTTCCCGCACCACTTGCTGCACTTTCTACTCTTTCACAAGAGGATCCCCGCGTCTGTGAACGCTTTGAAATTTATTTCAAAGGTGTTGAGTTATGTAACTGCTTTAATGAACTTACTGACCTCAAAGAGCAGAAAGTGCGTATGAAAGAGGAAAGAGAGAAGAAAGAAAAACTCTATGGCTACACCCTTCCTGAGCCGACCACTCTTTATGAAGCCCTTGAAAAAGGACTTCCTCCCTCTGCTGGAATCGCCCTAGGCGTAGAAAGACTCTTTTTGGGGATGATGGATGCCAAAGAGGATCTGAACCCCTTTTTAACTCCGTCTTAATTCATCCTTGAATGAGATTAAAGACACTATGAAGCTTGATGATCACTTCTGACTTTAAATACTGGTCAGGTACACTTTTGGCCCAAAGCTTATGCTTTTGGGGGTCTGTTTCCTTTCTCGTGTCATTGGTCATCGCCTTGGGGTATCTCTTGGCCATTTCAGAGGAAAAGAGAGCATACCAGTCATAGATATCGTCACCTTCTCGCTTTAAAAACTCATCAATGACTTCTAACGTCTTTTCTGTAATATCCCTTTTCACTGTATAGAAATTTGCTTTTTTGAGAACACTCTCACTGATCGTCTTATTAAGATATTTTTCAATATAGCTTGTCGTAAAATCGATAGTCTTGTCTTCCATTGGGAATTCATAATTCTCTAAGCTCAAATAAGTGCCATCTAAGACCAGAGCTCTGTAAACTCCCTCGCGTGAACCATTTTGTTGAAGAACATTCATCCACTTGGCTAAATCATTATCTCCGGCCTTAACCTTTCTTGTCGCGGTAAATAGCTCCTTAACAAAGTTATAATTAAAGCGACGCTCCTGATCCTTTTTATAGGTCACCTTATTTTTAGGCCCCTTACCAAATTCACTAATACTTTTGGCGTCTTTCACAACCTTTGGAATATTGGGCATCGTAATTTGAGAGGGGTCTTTTCCTAGAAGGTCATTGGTCTTTTCAAAACCTAAGATTTTTACGAGGTGAGGTCTAATCGTTTCCTTAAAGTCTTCAACGAAACCTGCCTGTGCAGAAGTAGAAATAAAGAGAAAGATTAAAATTTTCTTAACCACATGAACTCCTTCAAGATTACTTGTAAGAGTTATTTTAATAAAAAAACTAAAAAAGGGGAGAAATAATACTTTAGTAGCTTCCTCAGAGAAATGAGGAAGCCTTTCTTATCTATTGAATCTTTCTCTTATCTGGAGCAACAATTTCACCAATGAGATCGTATTCATGAATCTCGGTAACCTTAACCTTAACAATATCACCTACGCTTAAAGGAACTTCATTTGTATTGTTGATCATGACACAGCCATCAATGTCGGGAGCCTGTCCCTCATGACGACCTTTAAGAAGAAGATCTGTCTCTTCGTGAAAACCTTCAACCAGAACATCAATTGTTTCCCCAAGAAACGCTTCGTTCAATTCTTCAGCTATTTCTTTTTGAACTTCATGGAGACGATCAAAGCGCTCTTCAATGTCTTCTTGAGGAACTTTATCTTTCAGGCGAAATGCAGGAGTTCCTTCTTCATCAGAGTATCTAAAAATCCCAAGATGATTGATACGGGCCTCTTTAACCCCATTGAGTAGGGTTTCAAAGTCTTCTTCAGTTTCGCCAGGAAAACCGACAATAATTGAAGTTCTAATAACAATACCGGGGTTCTTTTCTCTGAGTTTAGAGATTCTCTCAAGAATTTTCTCACCCGTAATTTTACGGTTCATGCGCTTAAGAACGCGATCAGAAAAATGCTGGACGGGCATATCCAAGTAGGAGCAAATTTTTTCAGACTTCCCCATCAGCTCAATGACTTCATCTGTAAGCTCATCAGGGTAAAAGTAGAAAAGACGAATCCAATCAACACCCTTAACTTCTTCTAAACCTTTTAAGAGTTCGTAGAGGTTATTTTCATCACTAAGGTCTACACCATAATCCGAAAGGTCTTGAGAAATAAGATTAAACTCCCTAACTCCTGTCTTGGTGAGGTTCTCAGCTTCCTGAACAAGGGACTCTACTGTACGAGAACGCAGTCTTCCTCTTAACGTCGGAATAATACAGAAGGTACAATTTCGATTACAACCTTCAGAAATCTTCAACCAGGCTGTATAAAAAGGCGAAGTATTCAAACGAGGATCAAACTCTGTATGAATATATTTTGGAATTTCAACATGGGACTTGGCCTCAAGCTTCCCCTCTTCAAGGGCCTTCAAGAGAGGAACGATTTTATTGTACTCTCCAGTTCCAATAATAAGATCAACCTCAGGAAGCTCATCTTCTAAGGCCTGATTATATCTTTGGGCCATACAGCCACTGACAACGAGGGCCTTACACTGACCCTCTTCTTTATAGTCTGCCATCTCGAGAATGGTATCGATACTTTCTTTTTTAGAGGCTTCGATAAATGAACATGTATTTACAATGATAACTTCTGCTTCTGAAGGCTCAGGACTGACGGTAAAACCATCTAGTCCCATGTAACCTAACATGACTTGAGAGTCGACTAGGTTCTTTGAACAACCAAGACTGGTGAAATAAACGGTTCGTTTATTAAATGATTTATCTTGATCATGGTGAGTCTCGGCCATGGGTTTTCCTTTTGAGATTAGAATCTGAGTTGCCCCTATATATCCTCAATCTGTTTAATATCAAAGATTTATGAAACTTTTATAGTGAGAGCTTCTTAATAAAATATGTAATTTCAATAACTTGAACTTGGCAAGATAGCTTCTATAATAGAAATAGTGTCACGATCATCAGCAAAAGGACTTGTTGTTATGAATTTATCTTGGATGTCAGTGGGCCTCTTTATTGTTCTGCTTATAAGTTCATGCAGTAGTTCCCTGACAAAACCACCTCCATCAGACTTTCGAAAAGAACAAGATCACAATATTAAAACCAAACCAAGTTTCCTAGGTGATGTGGACCTTAATCGTCTTGAAGAAAATGAAAGACAGTATCTTGTTCTACGAGCAGCCGAACACTTTGAAGAGACGGGAAAAATAAAGGCCGCTTGTGACCGGTACAAATATCTGGGAAAGGACAAAATATTTCCTCTTAGAAAGTACGCACTCATTCGTTCCCTTAAAACCTGTAATTACTTAAGTATTCGGGCCATCATGCTATGGAAGAGCGACTTAAAAGAAGTTGAGCCCTATTTTGAAAAAGAATTCCTAGAAAACTCTATGGCCCTTGCCCTTAAGAAAAAGCTCTATGATTACTATGTTGACTTCAGCCTAAGACTCACCGATAAATTTGAACTTCACAAAGAAAGAGAAGACCATATTCGTGACCTTCTTAAATTTAGTAAAAAGAATAATCTCAAAGAAAAGCTGAGTATAGTCCGTAAAAAGCTTGAAGAGGTTTCCCCTCGATTTATAAGGAAGCCAACTCCTAATGACTATATCTCTATTGCTAAGGATTACTCCCGTCTACGCTATTTTAACAAAGCAAGAGCTTATTACCGAAAGGCCATGGCCAGCAAGAAGCTAGAACCCCTTGACCGTATAGATGCCTTTAAGCGCTATGCGATGACCTATAAGCTTCAAAGGCAAAAGAAGAAATATAGTTGGAAAATGGAAGGGCTCTCTAAATGGCTAGGCAAGAAAAAGGAATGGCTTAAAAATTCTAAAATTCGAGATGAATATGAAGAAATAAGAATCCTTACGGCAAGAGCGCAGTGGACGGTCAACTTTAGAAGTCGTGCAGAAAAAACTCTAGAAAGAATCATCGCTGATCAAACGACTTCGGCCAACACTTGGTCTCATGCCTATTGGCTTCTCGGTAAAATCGAAATGGAGAAAAAAGATCTTAAAGCGGCCAAGGAATTTTTTAGTACTGGTCTAAGCCAAGATGTCTTATCTGATGATATTCTTGAAAAATTATCTTGGAGTCTTGGCTGGAGCTATTACCTAGAAGGAAAGCTAAACAAGGCGAAAGATACCTTCTTTGTTTCTGAAAAGCGGAGCCAGGATTCAACCTATAAGAGAAAGCTACGTTTTTGGCACGCCAAGATATTAAAAAGTATGGGTCAATCTGGAGAAGCCAAATCTATTTTCAAGAGTATCGTGAAAGAAGACCCCTACGGTTATTATGGCATCGCCTCGGCCATGGAAGAAAGAATACCTCTTCAGGTTCCCAAAGTCCTGAGCTATGAAAATAACAACTCCCCCTACCCGACACTTGACTGGTTGGTCGCAACCCAAAAATATGAACTCGCAGAAGAGTTTATTAAATTTAAAGAGAAAACTATCAAAGATGATATTGAAGACTTCCTTCCTTTATATCACCTTGCTGGTTGGTATGAGGGTGGAATTTTCAAGTTCTTTCGACTTGAGGAAGAGGAGCAAGAAGAGATCCTCAACGAACACCTCCCAGCAGTCTTTCCTGCACCTCATAAGCCCATTGTTGAAGAAGTCTCCAAAAAAGTCTCTCTTCCAAAAGAGCTCATTTATGCGATTGCCCGGCAAGAGTCTGCTTTCAATGAAAAAGTCAGAAGCTGGGCAGATGCTTTTGGACTTTTGCAACTGACTCCCGAAAAAGCAAAGAGCCTCGCAAGAAAGCATAAAGTTAAATATAGAGACTATAATGACCTCTACGATGTAGAAACGAACCTGACACTGGGTAGTATTCTCCTTAAAGATTTAGCGCAAAAGTATAACGGTGAATTTATCTCTTTTGTGGCCAGCTATAATGCTGGAACAAGACCGCTACAAACCTGGAAGAAGACTCGCTTTAGAAAAGACCCTTTTGAATTTATTGAAATGATTCCCTATGAAGAAACGAGAAATTATATCAAGCTTGTTCTCAGAAACTATTCGACTTACAGACGTCTCTTAGGAAAGAGCTGGCAGGAAGATAAGAACTTCTTTAAAAGAAGTCTTTTTTTGTAAATGACGTCAATTAGTAGGAGACCCTGGTGTTCTTGGGAGTCTCAAAGGTAAAGATGTCTTTATCAAACTTTGGGTTAAGCTTAATTGATTCAAACTGAAAGCGAAGTTTCTTATCTTCCTCAAGTTCAATTTGAAGCTTTTCCAAATCACCAAACTCGACCTTATTCTTAAAACTTAAGTCTGCTGCTTTGATCTTAAGCTCTTTTTCACCTTTCTTGGTAAAGGTAATTCTTAAACTCTTTTTACTTTTTTTGACTTTGTAGAGTTCATTTGAAGACAGCCCTTTCCTTAAGGAATCAAAAAATTTACTTAGTGGGTAGTTACTTGATTTGTTAATTGTTAGCTCACCAGGGACACCCTCAAAAATAGGTGGCTTATAATAAAATGTCTTAAAGGGATTCGACACAAAGACTGATTTATCTTTGCCTTCAAAATGAAGCCTTATTCGACTTGGGTATTGATAAAAAATTTCACCCTCAGATTTAAGTTCTTTCCCCGAAAGAAGGGCCTTTTCCTTTTTTACAAACTTAGCTTCAAAAGTCTTAGGAATGAAGCTTCCCTTAGCAAAACTAAGGGAAGATAAAAGAAAAAGTAAAATTACCGAAAGCTTCATGGGATTAACCTTTAGTGAAGCTGAACACTTACCGCTTTTGAAACACCAGGTTCTTGCATAGTTACACCATAGAGGGTGTCGTTAAGCTCCATGGTCTTCTTATTGTGAGTAATAAGAATAAACTGAGATTCCTTACTCATTTCACGAAGGAGCTCATTAAAACGGCCAACGTTAGCGTCATCAAGAGGAGCATCAACCTCATCCAGAAGACAGAATGGAGATGGCTTCACGAGGAAGATAGAGAAGATCAAACTTACGGCAGTCATGGCCTTCTCACCACCAGACATAAGGTTGATATTTTGCATCTTCTTGCCTGGAGGTTGAGCAATAATTTCAACTCCACACTCTGAGTCATTTATATCGCCTGTAATCTTAAGCTGGGCGTTTCCTCCACCAAAGATTATGGGGAATACTTTTCTAAAGCGAGTATCAACTTCTTCAAAGGCAATCTTAAACCTTTGTTTAGACTTCTCATCAATATGATTGATCGCCTTCTCAAGATCTTCAAGAGAGGTTTTAAGCTCTTCTTCTTGTACCTTAAGAAAATCAAAGCGAAGCTTTTGGCGTTCATAATCTTCAATGGCCTGCCAGTTAATTTCACCAAGTCTATTTAACTCAGTTTTGTAAGACTTAAGTTTATATTCGCAGTCCTTGAGGTCTTGACCATAACGACGAGTAAACTCATAGGCTTCAGCATCAAGAGTCACTGTCCCTTGCTCTGTTTCCATAAGGAACATATTGCTGATATCTGCTAGACCTTGATAATCATCTTCTTCATATTCGAGATAACGGCCAAGAGAATCTCTAAGATTAATACGATACTTCTCGAAAATATCCCTTACATGTTGCTCTTCTTCTTCAATCAAGCGAATACGCTTACTATCAATCTCTACTAGCGATTTTTCAGCTTTATTAATATCAGTTGAGAGCTTCTTAACTTCATCCTCTCTCTCTTTCATACCAAGAAGGAGTTCACCAAGACTATCTTTCAGAGTATTAAGAACTTCTTCTTTATCCTGAAGCCCTTCAGCTGTATCGAGGTTAGATTGTTCAAGTTCGCTGATTTGTTGGGTCATCTCTTCAATCTCTGTTTGATAACCTTCAATCAACGTTTTTAAAGACTCTTGCTTTTGAACTTGTCTCTCTACTTGACCCTCAACGTCTTGAATCTGGCGATTGGTATTCTCCACTCGCTCATTAAAAGATTTTGCCTCAACTTGCTTCTCAACCAAATCTTCCCTTTTCTGGGAGTACTCGTCTCTAAGAAGCTCGCAAGCTTCTTCAAGCTCTTCTGCTTGAGTGCTTAGATCTTCAACCTTCTCCTTGGCCTCCTCCATTTTCTTATTCATGGATTCTTCATTTTCAAGGAGGTCAAAACGTTGCTTAGATACTTCGCTCTTTCTATTTTTAAGAATTTCTAAGCGAGCATTGCCCGATTCCATATTGGCGAGCTTTGACTCTAATGCACTAGCGAGAGAGGCTGCTTCAGACTTCTTATCTGAAAGCTCATCTCTTAGGCCATCATGTCTTTTCGTCAGGTTGCTAAGGTCTTCTTCAAGAAGCATCACCTTTTCTTCTAGATCGGGAACTTCTTTATTGAGTTCTTCGACTCTTACACTCAATTCCTCGATCAGATTATTTCGCTCGACAATCCCTTGTCCTTGAGAATTTGGATCAGAGAAATCGACAAGCCTTGCTCCTTGAACATTTCTAATGGACTTATGACCATCAAAAGTCGCGATGGCCTTATATGACATTCCCTCATCGAGAGATTGAATCTTATCAGTGTCGAGAGAGGGAACCAGGTAATAGCCTGTTAAAAAGGGCAATAACCTCTCTCTCAAGGACCCCTCCAAATCTAAGACTTCGGAGACCTCTTTAATTTCAGGAAATTTTAAACGTAAGCGTTCAAGAGTTTCAGCAACAACAGTTGTTTCTCCATGAGGAAGAAGAACATCAAAGCCAGCCTCTTCATTTCCAGACAACCAACTGTAGAACTCATCGCGACTTGAGTCAGTTTTACTCACGGCGATTTTCATGAACTCTTTTAGGAGCTGTTGCACACCAGGAGCATATTCTTCAGAACACTTAATCAAACTACCAAGAAGAGTGAAGCCTTCAGGATGGTCTTCCATCAGCTTTGCCATACCTTCTTTTGTGCCCTCTAAAGACTCCTGTATCTCAATAAGAGAAGCTAACTTACTTTCGCTTTGGATAAGCTCCTTTTGCTTTTCTTTGAGAGTTGACTCTTTCTCTCTTAGATCAACCTTAAGTTCCTCAATTTGGGAACGAAGCTCACGCTCTTCACCAGTGAGCTCTTCAGCTTTAGCTGTTGCAGCTAAAGAAGCTTCTCTTTCATCAGCAATGTCTTTACTAACACCTGAGTACTGCTTTTCAAGAGCTTCAATTTCTGTAGTGATATCTTGTAGAGTTCCTGCGAACTCTTCAAGGCGTGAATTATTCCTAAAGACTGTTTGGTCGATCTCAGTAAATTCTTCACGAGCCTGAGAAAGAGATTCTTTTAATTGGTCAAGATTTTCATTCTTTAATTCAAGCTCTTCTTTGAGATTTTCAACTTGTTCTTCAAGGTCAGAGTAATCAAAACCTTCTTCTCTTTGGGCCTCAAGAGCCTCTTGATCAGTTTGAAGCTGAACCAGACGTTCTTTACGGTTCTCAATTTCATTTGAGATCTCATCGATTTCCTTTTCACGAGTTTCAATGAGGTTCTCTTTCTCTGTTAGATTTTTACATAAGTAATTAAGTTTCTCTTCAGCTGCGGCCAATGTGCGAGAGATCTCATTATATTCTTTTTGAAGCTCTTCAATCTTTTCCGTTTGCTCATCTTTTTGAATTCTTTCATCTTCAAGAGAAACTTCTAAGCTGTCGCGTCTCGTTTTCTTGCCTTCAATTTCGAGCTCAAGCTCTTGAGCACGGACGCGGTCATCGCGATAAGCCTTTAATGCTTCAAAAACCTTATGAGACTGAACAACGATATCATTTCTCTTAACTTTTTCTTTGAGATTTCTTGCACGCTCAGCTTTTTCAGCTTGCTTTTGAAGCGCTCGTAAATTCTTTTCAATCTCAACTTGGAGGTCATTAAGGCGACTAAGGTTTGATTGAGTGGCCTCAATTTTTCTTAGAGACTCTCTCTTTCTGGCTTTAAACTTAGTAATACCAGCAACCTCTTCAATCATTACCCTACGTTCTTCAGGCTTGGCCTGAACAAGGCGATTGATCTCCCCCTGAGCAATAATTGAGTAAGACTTTGCCCCAGCACCGGTATCCATGAAAACTTCTTGGATATCACGCAGACGGGCGGGCTCTCCATTGATGCGATATTCTGTTTCACCATTTCTGTAGAGCTTTCTTGTGAGAGAAATCTCTGAAGGAGAACTGACTTTATTGCCAATATGAATGTGCTTACCATTGCTATTTTCTAGAACAAGGGTCGCTTCAGAAAATGCGCCGGGGCTATACTTAGATGAACCAGAGAAAATGAGGTCCTTCATCGACTTACCACGTAAGTGCTTAGCGGACTGCTCTCCCATCACCCAAAATAGAGCGTCAACGATATTTGATTTCCCACAACCATTCGGGCCAACGATACCGGTTATCCCGTCATCGAAGTTAATGGTTGTACGATCCTTGAAGGACTTAAAGCCCTGAATTACTAATCTCTTGAGTTTCACAAGCGAATCCTTTGCTGTGGCATGTGTGTGTTGTCTGTCATGTGTCTCTGCTGTGTCTGTAAGTGTGTTGTGTGTACATTAAAGCTTATGACAATGCTCACAAACTGTACAAGAAATATTGGGCATTTTGAAGGCCGAAACCCTCATAAAAACAAGGAAACGGCCACTTTGCGCGCCGCAAATAATGGAAAAATTTTAAAGGATAAGCCTATTTCTTTTTGAAAGCAACGCGACTCGGCAAAGCAGGGCGTTTTCCCTCTTTCATAACCCACAGCAGCGGAAAGGCACCGAAACTTACTTTGTTAGTACTTTGCTCGTACATATCAAACAAAATAGCGTCCTTCGCCGGAACCTTTATTGGTCCACAGCTTTCGTAACCCTGAACGCGCACAGGCGTCCCCACTCTCACCTGTTGCTCACCGCAAGACTTGTTGGCATTGAGCTGATCTTTAATGTCATCTTTAAAAACAATCATGAGGGCACTTTTAACTTTATGATCAATAGGTCCCATCTCCATTGCAGTTGGGTAATTAACCTCAGAGGCATAATCAACAACGAGGTCAAGGTGCTGACAATTTGAATCTCCATAGAGAAAGAACTTACCAGTAAAGTCCTGACCATTAATAGAGAACTCACTTTTAAAGAAGCTATCCTTAGAATAGTTCAAACAAGATGTTGAATATTTACCATCTAAGCTTGCTTGAGCAGAAAAAGAGAGGAGGAGGACAACGAGAAAACAAATTGTATTTTTCATAGGCATAAGTATATAAGGTTTCAATTTTTTAAAATTATGAAACCAAACTCTTGGAAAGTCTATGAAGACATCTCTTATCTTAACTATTAGTTTACTCTACTCTTTTAGCCTCTCTGCCCTAGAGCTAAAGTTTAACTTATGGGAAAGAGAGCTTTGTGAGGCACCTCAGACGTGTTTACCTCAAAGGGCTTCCGCTTCATTGAGCGTTTTTATTCCTGAACCTCCAATGAACTCTTTCAGTCGAGTTGAGCAATTTATCGAAGGACACAGAGTTATATTCACCCTAACAAAGCGTGACGGTGAGACACCTTATACATCTTTTCAAACTGAACTCTATGACCAGGAAGGCACTCTTACCGCCGTTTGCTCCCGCTTTGAGGCCATTGAGACTAGAGAAAATATTATTGTCGGAGCTTGTGCAGGCAAAAAGAAAGATGAAAAGCACCTCATTGGGGTGTCTCTTCAAATTCCCTAATATGGTGTCAAAAGACTGAACACCCTATAAATTTTACGAGATCTTGCCCTGATCTCTCAGCTCTCTGGTAAAAACCGTCCATGAGAGAGAAAATACAAACCTTACTACTACTAAGTCTATTATCCCCCGTAACCCCTGGAGCTGAGGCGACAATCCTTAAAGTTTCCAAGACCGTTAATCCAAAAAATGTTCTCCATTACAAAGTGAAGTACGATGCTGACACCTGTGAGCTCGCTTCTAAAGTTTATGGCGAATGGAAAATGGATGAAGAAGATGGTCGCTGGAAGCCTTTGAGTGAGTCGATGAGTATGATTCGAGGCCCACTTGAGCCAAAGATGCGCACGCAAACAGTTTATGAAGCTGAATTTGTGACTGATTCTATGTCTGATTTTCAAAACAAGAAAATCCTGGCAACAGACCGTGTTCGCGTAAAAATTGAGGAAAGTGAAGGTCAATGTGTCCTAAGCAATGAAGTCGATCTCCGAGGCCTAACTGTTCAGGTTAACCAACTTCACTCAAAGCTTACGATGTTTGGTAATGTCCGATGGGTTCAAATTATCGGTGAAAATGCCAATGGTGACATCGTAAATGTTGGCTATGACAAGCGCGGTAACCGCATTAAAGACCTAGATCCTAAAGACGAGTTTCTCAAAGTAGAATAAGTCCCTAAGTCCATTAGGTCTCGGTGTCTCCCAAGTGAAGCGCGAAGAACTCTATAACCACCTCTACAAACAGGTTGTTTCTCTTAAAAAAGAGAAGCAACCAGCTTTATTTGCTATTGATGGAATAGACTGTTCAGGCAAAACAACCTTGAGGGAAGACCTTGCAGGTCACTTTACTGTAAAAGGCAAAAGAGTCGTCGAGGTCAGCCTAGATAGTTTTCACCAACCTAGAGAAAAGAGAATCGCTCAAGGAAGCCTCTCTCCCCAAGGTTATTATGAAGACTCATTCGATTACGACTACCTTATCAAAGAGCTCTTGCACCCTCTTTCTGAATTGAAAGAAACTCAAGGCCTTCCAATCGCTAAATTTGACTGGAAGAGTAATCAACAAACTCCACAAGAAGCCATCTTCGACCCAGACACATTTGTCTTTATCGATGGCGTATTCCTCATGAGACCAGAGATTTCAGATTTTTGGACCTACTCTATTTTCCTAGAAATTGATTTTGAGACTTGCCTTAAAAGAGCAATTAAAAGAGATACAGAGGTTTTTGGCTCGGAAGATATTGTTAAAGAGAAGTACTTAAAACGTTATATTCCCGGGCAAAAGATCTACCTTTCAA
>JAUIBX010000235.1 GCA_030427595.1 Bacteriovoracia bacterium
ATCCTCAATTTTATCACCTGTTGGAGTCTGCTTTTTACTCAAGCGGTTTTAGCTAACGGTCAAGCTGCTAGTGATCCAAGACTATTTGGTGCTGAACCTACGCCTTCAGTTAATTTATACGATAATAGTCAATGGGATATGTCGGCGTTTAACCCCCATGAGGGCATGATCATTGGGGGAGGCTGCCGCTCCTTTGAAGCTCTTAATTTTGAACTTGGTGGCATCGATGGTCTTATTGATCACTATCGTGGTCAGTCTTGTTGGGAGCAAGTGCGCGGTGATCTTGAAGGGATTCAACAAACTAATGGTCGCGCTAATGCCGTTGAAGTTTGTCAGACTCTTATGAGAGTGAAGCAAGAAAATAGCTGTTCGCAAAACTTTGTCATGGATCCTTTTGGGGCGGAAATGGGTCTTGATGAGCAAAGGCGTCGCCCAGAGATGCGTGAGCTTGAAGCAAGGCTTAAGCGTGAGGCCTACAAAGAAGAAGTGGATAAGGTGGCAAAAGTGGTTAAGTCCCAGGCCCTTCTGGCCTCAGACATGGGACTAATGAACTTCCTTTTCCATCGTATTAAGAATGCTCCCGATGATAAGAAAGAATATTACAAGGCCATTTTTGGTGTTGATGATAACTTCTTTGGAGCTAATTCAAGTGCAACACTGAGCGACTTTGCCAGTAAGGCCTTTCAGTGTCTGGATATTCCTGCTGGAGTTGAGAATTTTATTAGAGAGCCTGAAAGGCAATGTTCTGGCGGTGGTCTTACTCCAGGAAGTAACCCCTCTGCCGAAATTTTAACCGCTGCCCGTGATGGCTTTCTTCAGGATTGTAATAACTCAGAACCGGGTTCATGTATCCTCCAGGGAATGACGCCTGAATTTCTTACGGGAAATATTGGTGACATCGTTTCTGGTCACATTAGTACCCAAATTTTATCTGAATCAGAGCCTTTTCAAAGTATGGGGATTCTCGACACTTCTCCTATTGCCAATAATATCGCCAATGCTCATGGCATGATGGAGCTCTTTAATAACGATCTTGGTGAAGGAGCTCACAATAGAAGTACTCCTCGCATTAGTACGAGTGTTTTCGAGGCGATCAGAGCTGTAGATGACCCAGCTGAGCGCCTCACTATCGCAAGAAGAGAAGCCCTCGCCTATACGATGGGCCAAGTGACCAGCCGCTTTGAGGGGGAGAATGCTCAAGACCAAGTGGCTTACTTTAGGGGTTTTATCAATAGTATCAAAAATGAAGAGGGAATCATTGATCTAGGCAGTTACGATATCAATACAGTCGGTACCTTGCTCGATCGTTATGCTCAATCCGAAGAAAGCGGTAACAGAAGCCTTCCCGGTGATAGTGATGATACGAGAATTCTTATTACCAATATGGTTGCGGGCCTTGTTGCTGGACAAAGAGTGGGAGATGCTATTGCCCAAAAATTCCACCAGACTCAAAGTGCACGACAACATTTACAAGAAGGTGGTGGGTTAGAAACTTTACAAAGAAGTGCCCGTGCGATTCTTGCCAACACTAACCGTGAACAAGCGAGAGGTCAGGCAAGTGAGCTGATGGGTGTACTTCGAGGCGGCCTAATAAATGACATGCCTGTTATGGGTGCTGTTGCGGAAATGATGGCCGGAGAGAGTTTCTATGAGGGTGACATGGGTCGTGTGGCGAGTACTTTGGACCTTATTAACCTCTATGAGGCCATTCGTAGCAGGCATATGAGTGAAGCGACTCGCCCAGATAGTGGTATGGACCAATACCGTGCTAGTTATGTGGCCAATATGGAAATTATGGCCCGCTTGGTAGAGAGAAGTGCTCAAAGTTGTCAGCGCCTAAAGAGTCCTGAAAGATTACGCCATCGTTTTTGTAGTCCTCTTAGTGATGCTGAATATGGTGTGAGAGCGCTAGAAAATACTCTTGAAAGTGCTAGGGACGGAAATGGAGACATGCATACTGTAAATATGTCTCTGCTCTTTTGTGCTCCTATGCTTCAAGAAGACCGCTTAAGAAGACTTGAAGGTGCCGGTTATTCAAGAAATACTCTCACCGCCCACCAAGAAATGAATCGCATTTGTCGTGAACAGGCTGACCTGGTTTTCTGTGGTGAGCAGTGTAATAGAGATGATCAAAGAATCACCACACTTGATTCCACTTTAGAGCGAGTCTTTGGGGAATCTTGTAATGATGAAGTTCCTAATGATGTTGCGTCAGCGGCTGCAGTCAATCCCATGGACGGTACGGATTATGATGCGAGCGAGGTGGCCAAAGCAAATAATGCTGCCTTAAGTGGAGCGGCAAGAAGTTCTGCTAACACTTGGTTTGACCGTCTTCGCAACAGAAGACGTGAGTCAAAGTTTAGGGGCGGAGGCTCTGGTGTAAGTGCTTTACCCACACCGGTTGCCAGCAGTAACAAAGTCGATTCAACTTACGTCGATAGCGAGCGTATCCGTCGTGAAGCAGAGCTTGCTAGGGGAGCTTCTGGTAGTGCCATGGCCACAGCCAAATTGGCCGGTCAGGGAAATAATGGACAAGTCGGTGGCAACTTTATGGCCAATGCTCTTAATAACCAAGCCGCAGCAGCCCCTCAAGAAACTCTATCTGAGCAATTGCGCTCTGAAGAGGATCAACTCAATCCTGCTACTCGCGCCCTTCTTGATCGTCTTGAAGAGATGGAGAGGCGTCAAAACCAACTTCAAGCGGAGTTGCAGCGTTCTCGTGAAGAGGGCGAAGAGGAAGATGATGAAGATAGAGCGGCCCTTCTTGCTGAGCTTAATCGCTTGAAAGAACAGATTCCTGAACTTGAAAGTAAGTTACGTAAACGTGATGTCAGAGAAGCCCTGGCTCAAGCCGCAGCATCTCCAGCCCCAGCGCCAGTTGTGGCGAGCCCAGTACAAAGAAGAAGTTCTGGTGGCTTTAGCTCTGGTGGGTCACGTGGACCAGCTTCGGTTCCTACAAGTGAACCGGCGGCAGCACCTGTTCAAGCTAGTGGAAGCCTAGGTCCTCAATCTTCTGGTGGAGGCTTCAGTGGTGAAAGGTCTAGTTTCTCTGGAAGCTCTGATGGTGGTGGCGTACTTGCTCCTTCTCAAAGTGGAGGGCTTGGGGCCAGTGATAGTATTATCAGCATGACCGCGGATATCCGGAGTCGCGCCATGATCGTTGCTCCTGGGACTTCACCGCAACAGGCGGTTCTTGAAGCCCGCGGTCCGGTCCTTATTCCGATTGGTCCTGATGGTGAGTATATGATGTATGAGCCTGAGCTTACTCCAGAAGGTGAAGTCGTTACTAGAGATGGAGAGATTGTTTTCAAGGCCGTGGTCAGAGTTACAGATGGTGAAGTTGCCGGTCGACTGCCAGCTTCAATAGATGTCGATGGGGAAGTCGCCGGTGAAGGTGTTCTTGATCCAGCAGTTGATCCTCGTCGCTTGAAAGAGCTCGACAACTTCCTTGATCAAAACTTTCAAATCATACCAACAATGATTCCTTAAAAGGTACGTGGTACTTTTCCAGAACACGCGTCATAAAAAATGACGCAGCTTCTGAAAAAGTACCACGTACCTTCAGAGCATGGTAAAATAGCGTAAGAACTCAGCATAACTAGGGATGGTTTATGACAGGTCTTCAATTTTCACGCTGGAGCCTCTTTCTTATTTTTTTCTCAACTCTTTTATCTGCACCCCTTTGTGCTCGTGGAGCGGGGGAATATTCCGAGGCCACGGACGTTTTTGAACTCATGGATCATGTCACCCGTTGGTCCAATAAACTTACTCCTGTTTATCGCCATGCTTGGGAAAAGAAATTTCCTCTCACCCTAGAAGACAAAAGCCTCTTCTCTCAATACGCCACTCTTCGTAAACAATTTTCAGATAAGGCGCGCATGGCCCGCGCTCAAGCTGATGATATTTTTGGTTCCTACCCCCTAGGTTATGACCCTTTTTCCGATGCCTTCTACTCTTCAAAGAGTGTAGGTGAGGCCATTAGAAAGCTTTCAAAAATTGGTCTAGAACCTGTTCAGCGTAAGTTCCTCACTGAGTTCTTCGGTCGTTATAAGAAGAATATTTCGGAGTTTGTGAAGGAGAGTAGCCACTTCAATGTGAAGCTTCTCGATCTCAACAAGAAGTGGAAGGACGACGATATTGGTAAGGCCATTAAAAAAGTCATTCCCTTTGTCCTAGGTAAGAAAGATGCGCGCAAGTTTAAAATTGTTCTCAGGCCCGTGTGGTGGCCTAAGAATATTCCGCCCATCGTTGATGTGAGAGGCCCCTACTTGATTTTGCGCTATCACCCTTTGGCCCACACCGATAAGTGGAATATTCCTGTCATGGCCCAAAAGGCGGTGCATGCACTCTTGCAGGCCCAATCAAAGAATCAACGCTCCAACCTTACTAAAGTCTTTGAAGCGCAGTGTAAGGGGCGTGATATTGAACTTCAGGTGGCCCTCCATACTCTCTTTGGCGAGATGCTTCCTGAGTATTACAAAAAGAAGAAGGCCTTTGACCTCTACCAAACTTGGGGCAACTCCGCCTTTGTCGATGTTTACCTCAAGCTTCTCTTTCCCTTGCTGCAAGAGGAACTTAAGGGACGCAACCAATTTGCGGGTCGCTTCATGACGGTTGCCTCTAAGTTGTGTCGCAAGGTGAACCGTCTGGCCGTTATTCCTTAAGGTACGTGGTACTTTTGCAGATAGCGCGTCATTTTTTATGACGCACCTTCTGCAAAAGTACCACGTACCATATAGTTACCATATAGTTAGCATGCCCCGCCTAGCGAAAGTGGCCATACTTGGGCATATTAGTAGGTCTCAGATATGAATTTATTGCTCCTCAACTGGGGAGTACGGCAAGAGGTATTTCATGGATATTTTAGGGTCCCAAATTGACGGACGCTCGGACGACTTTAACGCCAATAAGGAGCACAACCTTGGTTTACTCAACGGTCTTAAAGAAAGACTGGCTCGGGTAGAAAAGGGTGGCGGTGAAGCCTCGGTTGAACGCCATCGTAAAAGGGGTAAACTTCTGCCCCGTGAAAGGATTGAGCGCATTCTTGATGAAGGCTCACCTTTCCTCGAATTATCTGCCCTCGCTGCCGACGAGCTCTATGAAAAGGAAGGTCCTGTTCCCAGTGCTGGAGTGGTCACGGGAGTTGGTCGTGTCCACGGCGTGGAGTGTATGTTTGTGGCCAATGATGCAACTGTTAAGGGTGGGACTTATTTCCCAATGACTGTTAAGAAGCATTTAAGAGCACAAGAGATTGCGAGAGAAAATCGTCTTCCATGTATTTACTTAGTTGATTCTGGAGGAGCATTTCTTCCAAAGCAAGATGAAGTTTTCCCAGATAGAGACCATTTTGGTCGTATCTTCTTTAACCAGGCCCAAATGTCGGCGATGGGAATTCCTCAAATTGCCGTTGTACTCGGTTCTTGTACTGCTGGTGGAGCCTATGTTCCGGCCATGGCCGATGAGTCTGTTATTGTAAAAGGTAATGGGACTATCTTTTTAGGAGGACCTCCTCTTGTTAAGGCCGCAACTGGTGAAGAAGTTAGTGCAGAAGATCTTGGTGGGGCCTATGTTCATACCCATGAGTCAGGAGTCGCAGATCACTACGCTGAAGATGAGCTTGATGCATTGGCGATCACTCGTAATATTGTTGAGAATCTAAACTACCAATCGGCC
>JAUIBX010000236.1 GCA_030427595.1 Bacteriovoracia bacterium
TGAGAGAAGGCCAATGGAAGATCCATCTCAGGCCAACACAATCCTAACAAGACCCATAAATAAAATTTAGTTAGCCGCTTCTTTAAATTCAAAGCGGATGGTTTTGACAGTAAAGCTGTAAATGGTGGGAATGAGCACAAGAGTAATCACGGTCCCAAGAAGAAGGCCCCAACCCATGGTCAGCATCATTTCTGCCAAGAGAGAATCGTAGCCACCAATGCCATAGGCCGTGGGTAGGACCCCCACTACAGTAGTCACAGTGGTCACCACAACTGGTCTCAAACGAGTCGCGGCCACTTCAGCGATGAGATCGTGGCTACGCTCCCCTTGCGAACTTAAGACATTTTCAATTTTATCGATCATGACAATGGCATCATTAATAACAACCCCAATCATGCCAAGAGCACCAATGGCCGCAAAGAAGCCATAGACACTCATACCGTGGGCCATAAGAACGAAAATAATACCGGCCACACCAAAGGGGACGACAGAGAGAACGATCAGGGGTTTGGTGAGGGAATCAAACATGATCACAAGGATAAGGTAAATCAGAAGCACGACAATAATAACAGAGTCACGAAACTCCCCTTGGCTTTCTCTTGAGTCCTTAACCTCTCCCGCCCAAGAAAGTGCAGCGGTAGGAAATTCATTATAAATCTTAGGAAAGACCTTCTCTTCTAAGCGCTCGGCCACCTGAAGTGGTGTGACTTTTGATCCCGCCTTAGGGTTGGCGTAAAGGGTGGTCACTCGTTTAAAGTTGGCCCTGGTGATATTAACAGGTTTTTGAACCTCAACAATCTCCACCATATTCTTTAAGAAAGTCAGACTTCCTTGGCGATTAGGAACTCGTAAATCCATCAACTCCTGAAGGTTGTCTTTCACATTATCAAGGACAGTGAGGCGCACATCGACTTCCTCATCGCCCTTATTAATGGAATAGAGAATCGAACCTTCAACAAAAGACCTTAGAGTTGATGTGAGCTGAGAAGGTGCCACATCATACTTAACAAGACGATCTTGGCGAATCTTAAAGACGTACTCATTCTTAAGAAGAGGAACCTCCACTTCGACATCTGTCACATCTTCATAGCCTTTAAGGATTTCTTCTAACTTTTTAGCAATAGCAGCGCGCTTGGTATCATCATTTTCCAAAATTCTTAATTCAAGTGCACTGCCTGAAGAGTTACCCCAACGCCCCCTTAGGAAGCGCACATTCTCAAGCCCAGGAAAGTCCTTACTCTTTTTCTCCCACCTTTTAAGAAGCTTGTTCAGGGACTCCTTTCTATCGTCAGCAGGATAGAGTTCAACCAAAATAGAGGCCTCATTCTCACGGACCTCTCCTCCCCTTCTAGAAAGGCCGATACTTGAACGCACGGCCACAACATTTTCCTTCTCTTTAACAAACATTTCTTCAAGGGGCTGGATGGCCTTGGCCGTTTCAAAACGACTAAATTCTTTCTTGGCCTTCACCTTAAGAAAGACTTCCTTACTCTCCTCCCTTGGGAACATCACAAACTTCATTTTGCTATTGTAGAGAAAGAGAGCGCCTCCAAGAAAAACACTAAAGATCGCAAAGACCAGCACACGATGCTGAAAGACCTTAACAAGGAAGCTCGCATATATCCTTTCATAACGGTGATACCAAGAGTCTGCCGTTTCTTCCTTAGAATAGCGATCAAGAAGTGGCGTCGGACTTGAAAGGTGACCTGGAAGAATGAAAATGGACTCCACCAGTGAGCCGATCAACATCAAGATCACGATCAAGGGTATGTAAGAGACCAGCTTGCCAAAGAAACCTTCAAAGAAAATGAGAGGGATAAAGGCCACACAAGTGGTCAGGATACTGGCCGTTATCGGTTTGATCACCTCTAGGGTGCCTTGAATCGCGGCTTCTTTTAAAGGAAGACCCTCTTCCTTTTTACGGGAAATATTTTCGGCAATAATGATGGCATCATCCACCACAATTCCCAAAACTATAATGATGCCCGCCAAGGTCATATTATTCACGGTGTAACCGGCAATACTGGCAATAACCAAAGTAAAGGCAATACTAAAGGGGATGCCCATCGCCACCCAAAAACCTGTCTTGAGATTGAGAAAGATCAGAAGAACGACAATGATGAGGACAAAACCCAAAAGACCATTAGTGGAAACAATATCAAGTCGGTTGGTAACTGCGTAGGACTCATCATCCATGAGGACAATGCCAATAGGAGCATTCTTATTTGAGCGCTTAAAATTTTCAATAAAGCGCATCACAGCTTTTTGTGCCGTTAAAATATCGGTGGCCACATTCTTTTTGACATTGATGAAAACGCCTTCGTGACCATTGATTTTAAATATGGAGTTGGCCTCCACATGGCCATCTTCGATAGTACCAACCTGATCAAGATTGATCTGAGCCCCCGTATAATTTCCCCTTAAGATTAAACTCTTTAAGCTGGGGACATCTTCAAGCTCATTAATTGCAGTGACCTTACTTTCCCCCTTATCTTTAAGGGAGCCAATAGGGGCCCTGACATTATTGGTTTGGATTTGTTCGCGAATCGCTGCCAAACTAATTTCTTTTTTAAGAATCTTCTTAGGGTCGACCTTAATTTGCAGCTCGGGCTTCCTATAGTGAGATTTCTCAATAGAGGCCACCTCAGGCATGGTCAGAAGCTGATTTTCAAAACTTAAAATATACTTTTGAACTTCAGCTCGGCCCTTACTATCTAAGAAGGGATAGTCCTTATGATAAATACCGATATCAAGAATCGCTTTTTCAGCACTCTTAAATTGGCGTATGCGTGGTAAATCACGCACTTCACTAGGGAGCTGAGTGCGGTAAACGGCATCTTTGATTTCTTGGAGGACTTCATCTTTGTCTGGGTAATCGTCATCAATCGTGATGCGAATACTACTTGAACCCACACTGGAAGTTGTAATGATTTCCTCAATACCTAGAACGCCCTTAAGTTCGTCTTCCATGGGCTTAGTGACAAAGAGTTCGACATCTTCTGCTGGGGCCCCCGGGTAGATCGTGGAAACACGCACCCAGTTACTGGCAAATTCTGGTAGCTCTTCTTTTCCAATTTTGAACCAAGTGAGAATGCCTAAGAGAATCAGACCAAAGAAGAGGACATTGGTAACGAGGTGACGCTCTACAAAATAGGATACCAGTTTTTTCATAGAGCTATACTAACTCTAGCACCAGAGAAGGACTATCAAGAAAACTGGGACAATGCAGAAAAACTCTTACCAGCTGCCTGTATTTTCCATGGACTGCCAAGGCTCCTGAGGGGCAAGAGGCTCTCCTTTTTGTAGGAGCTCAATGGAAATCCCATCGGGAGATTTGATAAAGGCCATGTAACCGTCGCGCGGAGGTCTATTAATCACAACACCTTGATCTTTGAGCTTTTCACAGGTCTGGTAAATATCATCAACTCGATAGGCCAGATGACCAAAGTTACGGCCACCCTGGTATTCTTCGGGATCCCAGTTATAAGTGAGTTCAACCAGAGGAGCCTTACTCTCTTTGGCCATGTCGAGGTCTTCAGGAGCGGCCAGGAAAACTAGAGTAAAACGGCCTTTTTCATTTTCATAGCGACGCGTTTCAACTAGGCCAAGCTTATTGCAGTAGAAATCAAGTGACTTATCAAGATCACTAACTCGAACCATTGTATGTAGGTACTTCATAGATCCCCCTTTTAGAGGTCCCATAGTAGAACTTCTCTAAAACCATGGCCAACGCCAAGGCCACTTTTTAAGAGATGTCTATTCTTTGACCCAAGAGATCGTCCACTTCCTCGAGGTGAATGCACTTCTCATGGTAGATAGCATAGAAGTGAACATCTTCGGCAAAGGGCACATCGAGGACTTCAATTTGACCACTTTGAAAATCTTCATAAACGCCAATCTCTGGCAAGATCGCGATACCATCTTGAGAGTTGGCAAAGAACCTCAATAAGGAGATGTCATCACTTTCTAGCTTAACTTGAAAGGGCTGATCAAAATATTTATTTAAGGTCTGGGTCAAATCAGAGCTACCGTGGGGGTAACTGAAGAGATAAACATCAATGGGTCGATCTGACTTCTTAGGACTAGTAAGTTTTTTAATGACCTTCTTCTTGCCGGCCAAGCACAAGGGACTTTTTTGAATAAGTTTGGAATTAAAGTTCATCATCGATGCCCCATGGGGCAATTGAGTGGAAACCACAAAGTCCAATTCAAAATTGGCACAGAGTTTAAGGAGGTCTTCAAACTCGCCATTAACAACTTCTAATTTAACCTCTTCTCTTGAAACCAAGAACTCATGATACATCCGGTAGAGGAGGTTCCGTGAAACCCCACCTGCGATACCGGACTTTAAAGTAATCGGCTCTCGCCCACCTTCACCATCTCTAATGACCCGATTGATCTCTCTACTCTTATGAAAGATGTCATCAGCGTACTTGAAGAGCCTTACTCCGGTTTCCGTCAGTCCAAGTTTTCGAGTAGAGCGCTCAAAGAGTTTTTCTTGTAAGTAATCCTCAAGTTGTGAAACCTGTTCACTCACTGTCGATTGAGAAACTCTCATTTCTTGAGAAGCTTTTTGAAAGCCCCCCAATCTTTTAACCATCCAAAAGGAGTATAAGTGGCGAAAATTGATCCATTCCATAGGAATCACTATATCGCTTTTTACGATATATGTAATCTCTATTATCTATTTTACTCAAATCCATGAAGATTTTATGTTGAAGGTGTTAAGAAAACCTAAATTATGACGCTCTCTAGCGTGGTGAAAGGTGCAAGTCATGTTTGATCCAGTTGTGTACTTCTTTATTTTTGGTGTGATTGCTGGTGTTCTCAAGTCCCCCATCGGACTGCCAAAGAATGTCTATCAATTCCTTAGCGCATATCTTCTTTTGGCCATTGGTCTTAAGGGTGGGGTCGAACTCTATAAAAGTCCCTTTTGGGAAATTGCCCCCAAGGCCTTATCAGTTGCGCTTCTCGGTTTGACCTTGCCTCTTTTAGCTTATCCCATTTTAAAAAAGCTTGGCAGGTTCAAAAAAGAAGATGCGGCCAGCATCGCGGCCCACTACGGCAGCGTTAGCGTGGGAACCTTTGCCGTGGGCATAACCTTTCTTCAATCGAGTGGAGTATCCTTTGAATCTTATATGCCTCTCTTTGTAGTGATTCTAGAGATTCCCGCTATTTTAGTGGGCATAATTCTTGCGCGTGGTCTCAGTAAAGACATGAATTGGAAAACTTTGACTCATGAGATTTTTCTTGGGAAATCTATCGTTCTCATGATTATCGGTCTTGCCGTTGGTTGGATGGTTGGTCCTGAGCAACTCGGTGGTCTTAAGTTCTTCTTTATGGACCTCTTCAAAGGTGCACTTGCCTTCTTTCTTCTGGAAATGGGGGTGACCACCGCCAAAGAAATTAAAGTCTTTAAAACCTATGGTCCCTTTCTCTTAGGCTTTGGCATTCTTATGCCTGTTGTTTCAGCTTTAATTGGTGGCTTTCTTGGCCATACTCTAGGTCTCTCACTAGGAGGAACCACTGTTCTTGCGATTCTCGCGGCAAGTGCTTCCTACATTGCCGTACCAGCGGCCATGAAGATTTCAGTCCCTCAGGCGAATACTTCCCTGTCTCTAGGAGCTTCCCTAGGAATAACTTTTCC
>JAUIBX010000016.1 GCA_030427595.1 Bacteriovoracia bacterium
AGATTAGCGATATTGGAGCCAATAATATTACCAAGAGCAATCCCTGGTTCTCCGTTGTAACAGGCAATTTGCGACACAAAGAATTCGGGCAATGAAGTTCCAAAACCAATAAGAAGCAGTCCAATCACGAGTGGAGAGAGGCCGAAAAACATGCCAATTTTTTCCGCTCCTTCAAGAGCAAATTCCGCACCAAAATAGAGTGCGACAATAGCGAGAATAAGAATAACAACTTGCACGAGCATGGAGCTTACCTGATACTAAAATAGCTAAAGAGTATGACCCATAGGATACCTGAGCTGAAGGCTAAAATCATGGACAAAATCTATAGTCAGTTTACCTTGCAAAGCTTCAAAAAAGCCGCTGTCGTCGCTATGACTGTCGGTGACCTCGCTCTTTTTATTTATATTTATCTGATGTTCTCTAATAAAGAGGTCTACACCAAGAGTCTCGACATTGTGCTCCAAGCAATGCCTGAGGCAAGAGGACAGCTTCCGCCAGACTTCGCCCTTGAACTCTACTCTCTCATGACCAACGCGCTCATCACCATGCTCGTCGGTGTCTTTCTCTACCATGCCTTTGTCCATGTTTTGTGGATAAAGAAGAATATTGGATTCGCACGGGGCTATGTCGCCCTCTACGCTTGGGTCGCCGGACCTCTGTGCACCTTATCAGGCTTAACTGACCTCTTTAGAAAACCTCTCATTGGAATACTCTTTCTCTTTATCGGAGCTCTCTTCCTTTTTGTGGCCCTAGGTCTTAGTCAATTCCCTGAGCCTCGCTCCAATTATCGAAAAGAGGAGAAATAAAACGCACCTCTGTTGGCCTTACCCAATCGGGAAGCTCACTATCGAGACCCATCAATCGATTCTGACCAGCAATCGCCAAGAGAAAAGAATCAAAGGCGCGTGGGTTCTTAACAAGAAGTTCTAAATCGTGGTCATAAATAAAAATATTAAGACCCTTTTCAATTTTTCTGACGATATCGAGGCGGGCTTCAAGACCAAGCTCAATGTCAGAGAGGTTATGAAGATCTTTTTTGAGAATGATGCCGGAGCGTAAAAGCTCAATCAAAATCATTGGCCCATGAGATTCATAGAGATTGAGGTGTTCAGGAAAATGGCGCCTAAGATAACTAAAGCGATGCTGAACCATTAGAGATGTACTGC
This sequence comes from Bacteriovoracia bacterium, assembly GCA_030427595.1. Classification (GTDB taxonomy): domain Bacteria; phylum Bdellovibrionota; class Bacteriovoracia; order Bacteriovoracales; family Bacteriovoracaceae. The sequence continues at coordinate 1,167 of JAUIBX010000016.1, forward strand.
CAAAGGAATCAAAACTTAAATTAAAGATATCCAGAAGTTGATTGTAATAATGGCACCACACCCAAAAATCGAGGGCACGGTTCCAGTAAGGAATAAAACCCTTCTTCAGCCTTCTCTTAAATGAACGCGTCAGCATATAGTTGGTAGCAGGCGTAGAAACTATATTACGGCCATAGTCAAAGAGGTCATCAAAATTTCGGTCCTGCTCATATTTCTTAGGATTTGATTTATTGAGGTCTTCATCATGATCGAGGATCGCCTGCATTTGTCGTCTGACCTCGGCTACAGAAGGCTCAGGGCACTTATGACTACCGGGACAGTCTATAAGACAAGTGCTGCAGGCTGGCTGACTCAAAGGAAAGTCGAGAACCATTTTTTCCACATGAAATTTATCAATCCATGTACGAATGGCCTCATCACCAGTAAGACCATTTTCATCTTTTACCTGTAAGAGACTTCTGAGAAACCAGCGGTTTTCATCCTCGAAATATTCGAGCAGACAAAAGAAGAATTGATCTTTCCTTCCACCTTTCATGGAAAGTCCGACAATATTTTGATTTTGCTGGTCTTGTACTTCTCGCACGTCCAACGCCTCCTCTCTCTATTATAGAGGAAACAAGCGCAACATGCGATTAAGAAAGGGGCTTCTCAATGTGAAAATCAAGCATTCTCATACCAGTTTTTCCTACATGCTTGGTAATAAGCTCTTTTTCGCCCTTTTTGTGGGTGAGAAGAAAGCAACCACCGCCACCAGCACCACAAACTTTGATGCCGATATGAGGCGCTTCACCTCGTAACTCATCATGAAGTTGGGCCATCGCAGAGGAGAGAATCCCTGGAAAGAGCTCTCTTCGAATTGCACCCTCTTGACCGATAAGCTCGACAAGCTTGTTAAAATCTTTTGTCATGATCGCCTTGTAGGCATCTGAGCTAAGCTTAGCAATCGCTTTAAGACCTTCACGTGTCGCCGGAACTTTATCAAAGAATTTCTTATAAACTTCCCAGTTGTTAATTCCACTCAGTCTGGTTTGTCCTGAATAAACAAGAGAGAGTTGTTCTTCAAGCGCATCCTTAAGCTCATCACTATAAAGCTGATCAACAGTAACTTGACCCGGTTGCGGATGAAGGGCCAAAACACCTCCAAACATGGCCGGGTAATAATCTTGATAACCAGCTGGACCAGAATCAAGAATACGCGCCTCAATAGAATTCACCTCATGAATCGCTTGGAGCGGATCGAAGTCAGCTTTTTGAAAAGTCTTTATGGCCTTATAGAGAGTCACGCCCATGGCAGATGAGCCGCCAAGACCAGCACCAGCAGGAGAGCCAGACTGAAGAGTTACCTTGAGGTGATCTCTTAATTCGAGATGATCAAGAATTTGGCAAACAAAGGCCATTGGCCCAAAGTGATCTCTTGAGAGTTTTTCAGGAGTAAAGTCTTTCTTAGAAAAATAATAGGAGGAATTATAGTCCTTAGACTCGATCTCCACGCCGTCCTTATCTGAACTTTCAAGAATGACTTTGGCCTTAAGTGAGGTCGCGACATTGAGAGTGACCACATTTTCTAAGATGAGATTGATGGGATTGAGGTCGAGTGTTCCCCCTAAGAGGTCAACCCGGACAGAACCTTCACATGTAACCACTTAGGACTCTCCTTCTGGTGAGTAAATACCAACATAGGGAAGTTCACGATAGCGGCCAGCATAGTCGAGTCCGTAGCCAATCACAAAATGATCTTCAATTTCAAAACCTAAGTAATCAATATCAACCGGATGTTCGAGGCGTGCTGGTTTAAAAAGAAAAGAGGCCAGTTTCAAGGAGCTTGGTCTTCTCTCTTCAAGGTTCTTTTTGAGAACTTTAAGAGTTAAACCGGTATCGACAATATCTTCGATGATCAGGACATGCTTGCCTTCAATATCTTTTTTTATGTCGAGATTAATCTTCAGCTCTCCACTACTCACGGTACCATCACCATAGGAAGAAGCGGCCATAAACTCCAAAGTAACAGGAATAGTGAGGTGTCTTACAAGATCAGCAGTAAACATAAACGCGCCATTGAGAATGCCAATGACATGCAATTCTTTGCCAGCGAAATCTTTATTGATTTCGTCAGCGAGTTCTTTAATTCGTGCTTGAATCTTTTCTTGTGCGAGATAGACTTCGATGGCCATAGGGCTCCCCTTTATAGGAAAGAGGGCTCAAAGGACCGCTTACGGACGCTCAATTCTGATCAGTTCCGAAGGGTCCTTTTTTAGACCCTATTTTAAACTGATCGTTCTTCGCCTTCTCTTTCGACTGTTGGGGTCGATTTTAGCGAATGTGAAAAGGCTAGTAAATCTTCGTCTTCAGCGTGATCATCCCAGTGAATGCGACAACGGGCCTCGTAACGCTCACTCTCACCGACAAGAACTTGATCTTCAAATTCTTCGGCTTCTTTGCGGTAAGTTTTTGAGGCAGGAGCACCACAAACGGTGCAAATCGCCTGAATTTTATCTACTCTATCGGCCATACAAAGAAGCTCTGGTAGAGGTCCAAAAGATGCCCCTCTGTAGTCCTGATCGAGACCTGCGCAAATAACACGAATGCCACGACGAGCTAATTTCTTAATAACCGGAATGATTTTTTCGTCGAAGAATTGAACTTCATCGATGGCCACGACTCGGGTCGAATCATAGAGACGACTCAAAATATCGAGTGAAGAGGCCACTGGTACTGCCTGAATAGACAGACTTGAATGACTCACCACATCTGATTCGTGGTAGCGATCATCAATCGCTGGTTTAAAAATTTGTACTTTTTGTCTCGCAATTTGCGCCCTTCTCACTCGCCTGATGAGCTCTTCCGTTTTACCGGAAAACATTGGCCCGCAAACAACTTCAACAACGCCTGATGCTAATTGTCCCATGTTGTACCCAACCACGTCTAACTCCTTTAGATATGGCACTTTAAATAAGTGTGTTTAAGTGGAAGTTGTGTGTGTAAGAAAAGTTTACTCAAGAATGCGGGATAGGCCAGCGACTTTTGGGCCTAGCATCAAGTGTCATTAGCAAATTCAAAGAGATAAGGATTTAAAAATTTCTTACAGTGTTAGAATCCTGTTAGCATCATGCCGACGCTTACCGCCATCAGAAAGAAACTGAAAAGTAATAAAATGAGCGGGCAAAGGATCACCAGTACCGATTGAAAGGTATTAAAACCGAGATTCCTCTTAAGTCCACTAAAGAGATAAACAATATTCGCCACACGGTGAAGGAGTAGACCAATAATGGGAATGACCAGAAAAGTGTGAGTGGTAAAAGCGTGAGTGACAACCTCAACACCAACCTCTTCAATATCAACTTCCTTTTCAAAAATATTGGCGAATACTTTAATAATATTCACCCAAAACTTTCCGTAAAACCAAAAGACCAAAGGAAAGAAAACGACTTTTAAAATAAGAAAGAAAATAGAAGTGAACCCAAGAATGGATTGGGAGTAACTAATAAGAGAGTCTTCTAAAGAAAAAGATTCAAAAAGATGAAGACCCATGAACATACCGATGAGGGAATAGAAAGCATTAAAAATAACAAACATCCATGAGACACAAAGACTTTGCTCAAAAGTAATGCCGATATCTTCAGTTAATTTTTTCTTTTCGCGATCCTCTACTAACTCCAACTGACCGAGTCCTTCCACCTCACCATGATATTCACGCTGACGCCTCAACAAATCCTGAGTCTGCCAGGGATGTAGGAAACTATGAAGGTAGTTGCTTAAAATCTCATTCATTTAAAATACTGGTCTTCCAATACGGGAAAAGGTGGACTCCCCTCTAAAGAGTAAATCAAACCTTGTTTCTTTTCTTTATGGTACAGGAGAACCTCTCCTGAGCGAATCATGAGGAAAAATGGTCCTAGACCCCAATCAAGGCCAAATTGCTCGATAAAGGCCTCTTCATAGGCTTCTCCCGCAACCCAATACTTGGCCGGTTGGCGCAGGTACTTAAAGAGTTTGGAGAAGGCCTGGTGAATGGCCTCTCGCCTCTGAGAAATGGCACTAAATCGACCATCCTTTTGAGTGAAGCTCACTTCAGTAATGGATCGGTTGGGGAAAATAAACTTCGCTTTTTTAGGAATCTCTGTGAACGCCCGCAAATCCCAAAAGTCTTGGACGGGTCTGAGGAAAACTTGAGTGTGCTTATCTTCTATCTCATAGAGGCGATTATCAAAACTAGAATGAATATAGTATTTCTTCTGAGGGCCACGATAGAGCTTTAACTTCAACTCTCCTTTGGTGGAATTGACGATCATTTGGGACACAAGGGTACTCTCATCTATGGCGATCTTTGCATAAGACTTCCCTTCAAGTTTTATTAAGCTTTCCTCAAAGGCCTTCATTCTCTCCTCATTTCTCTTAAGGAAGAAAGGAATAGCAGGATTGGTCTTGGCCTCAGGAAAATTGAGTGAGTATTTTCGGTTACCAATATTTTCAATAGTGACTTCAAGAAGACTCCACTTATCTCCCATCCAATGGCGAAACATGCGGTAGTCCTTAAAAAAGACAGCATCAATATAAAAAAGTGACTGAAAACGCCGGTAGCGATGATCTGAGCGATGGCCTTGATCTTTGTCGTAGATGGTCTCCATCTCCCCTGCATCAAAGGCGACAACTCTTGAGACCTCATCGCCATTTGAAACTTCCATATAGAAGCTTTGATCAAAGTCGAGCTTCTTTCCTAGAAGAAATGAAACTTTCCCTCTCTCAAAGATAAACTCTATTTTCTCTTTATCATTGGGAAAGAAAAAGGCCCTTTTCTTTTCCTGCCAATCCCCTTCAGGAAGAACCCTGCGGGTTCTGATTCCGGCCAGTATATCCATAAACCACTCAACCTTACGTTCATCGGCCATTTCCCCTGAGGTAAGGTAGTAGTGCTGACCTTTACGGTTAAGCGAAGCTTTCGGTAAGTGAATGGACTTTAGTTCGCCAAGCTTAACGGGATCGAAGAGAATACCGCGTTTTTCGGCTTCACTAAAGGCTTCACGATCCTTGAGTTCTTGAAAGAAGTAAGTAAAGGTCGCAAGTCCACAAGCAATGAAGAAAAGAATGAGGTTCTTCTTCAAAGTTTTTGTCTCCTCTTATAAAGAACAAAAGCAGTAATGGCTAATACCAGCGGACAGAAGATCACCGTGAAGTAAAAGATGACGCCAATTTGATTCTTACTCATAAAAATAGGTCTATCTTCAATGACAGGATTATTGAAAGCAATCAACCTCTCCTCCCCAGAAATCCAATTGATACTATTTAAAAAGAGCATGAAGTTTTTGGGAAACTTTCTGTAGGAGTTTTGAACAAAGGTTGAGTTACCAAAAACTACCATTTTAGACTTTTCCTCTTCATAGGCTGCGAAGTACCCCAATGGACCTTTATGATCTTCTCCCTCATTAAAGGTCATTTTCATTGTCACCAACTCCATTGGGTTTGTTTCCCCCCATGATGCTGGAAAGAGATTAGACTCCCCAAGAATTTTCCAAGTGCTACTGTCATCAACTTTTCTTACGGAGCTGACCAAAGGAAAGAAAATACTCCCTTTTAAATCCTTCGTAATGGGGTGGCGTGGATCAAACTTATGCACCACCGGAACGGTTCCTTGGGAGCCATTGGCATGCTTGAGGCGATCGATAACCAAGTCATTACTCATCAAAAGCCCATAACTTTTAAGTAAGGCCATTAATTCGACCTGCCCTTTACTATTGACGTCGGGGTCTAGTGCCAACATCAGGCGTCCGCCAGAACTTAAAAAATCTTTGAGGGCCTTAATTTCATTTTGAAAGAAACCTTCCTTAGGACCCCAAATGATTAAGAGTTTAGCATCAGAAGGAATAGTCCCCGTTTCTCTTAGGTTGAGAGGTTTTAACTCGTAAGTATTGCTATTGAGGAGTTGGGCAATATGACTGCCTCCTGCATCTTCTTGAGAGTTAAAGTCCAATTCTCCATGGCCGGTGGAAAAATAAACAATAGGGTCCTCAGAACGAGTAATTTTCACGAGAGCATTGGTTAGGGCCAGCTCATTGAGTTCGGAGACCACCTGGGAGCGACTCCCTTTCTTAACCTCAATAGAGGGGACCTTCGTCACCCCAGCATTTTGAACTCTTTGAGGAGCGAGCTCGGCATCAACAAAACGAATTCTAATATCATTTCTCTTTAAGCGATAGAGCTCTACTAAGGTTCTTATAAGCTCATAATCTTTCTTAAGAGAAAAAATGGTGAACTCAATTTCCCCTTCTGCTCTTTCTAGGACTTGATAAGTTTGATCGGTAAGAGAGTTACTTTTATTTTTAGTAATATCCCACACCACAGGATTCTTATAGGCGAGGTAATTTATAAAGCCCAAGATAATGAAAATCAGAAAAGCGGAAGTGAGTGCTGTGACAAGGTTTCTAAAATAAAGGCTCTTATAGAAATGGGAAAAGGTCTTCCGATTGCTAATAATTAAGCCAGTAGTAAAAGCAAGGGAGGAAAGAGTGGTGAAGAGGTTTAAGGCTATTTCCTCGGGAATACTAATCCATAATCCTATAACAACCAGATAGAGTAGTGCATTGAGGAAAGCGAAAATAGAAATTAACCATGCCCCCATTCCTACCATCTCCTCGATTCTAAAGATAAGTGAGTTAGGTAAGTGAAAAACCCCATAAAAGAGAAGAGGTAAATGAAGTTAAAGCTTCTTATGCCTCCTCTAACGAAACTTTCAAAATGAAAAGGGATCGCTAGGTATTGAAAGAACTGGGCCAATAATAAGTTATTAGTAGCATTACCTGTAATTGAAAAGAGCATGAGCCCCAAAAGAATGCAAAAGCCCAAAAGCGCTGATACAACTAAGTTTTCCGTCATGCTGCTGGCAAAGCATCCCACTGTAATGTAACAAAGTACGGACAGAAGCACTCCCCCGTAACTAGAAAAAACAATCGACCAATGACTATAACCACTCATGGCCAAAACTATGGGAAAGATAAGGGTAAGAGATATCATAAAAGCGGAGGTGATAAAATTTGCTAAGATTTTTCCTATGATTATTTCAAAGTGACTTAAGCGAGATGTGAGAAGAAGCTCTAGGGTATGAAGCTTCTTTTCCTCGGCAAAGCTTCTCATAGTAAGAATGGGGGCCAAGAAAAGAAAGATAAAGTTCATATTACCAAAAATGGGCAGAAGAACAGACTGGGTCAAAGTTTGGTCTGTGAGCTCTTTAGAGGCAATCAGATAATTAAAGAATAGCCAGCCCATAAGGATGCAAAAAAGAGCCGATAAAATATAAACCATAGGAGAAAGAAAATTTTCTTTTAACTCCTTCTTCATCAGAACATAAGTTCCTCGCACCAAAACTTTTACCTTAGTCACGAACAACCTCTCTGAAGACTTCTTCTAACTCCATTTTTCTTTCTCTAAATTCTAAGAGAGAGCACTCATTGGCAATATCCCTAGCGAGAGTGCCGCGAATATCGTCCTCCCCCTGCACTCTTATTCTTAAGAGCTTACCCTCTGGATGATCGAGGATATCGAGTCCTTGGATGAAGCTCTTGGCCCTTAAGCTATCCTTTAGAGTTTGAGATAGGGACTTAACAAGGACCTCATAAGTTTTGAAAGCACTAAATTCACTTTGAATGACCTCTAGTGGACCAGTACGAAGAATCTTTCCCTTATCAATGATCGTGACTTCATCACAAATTCTCGCCACTTCATGAAGCTGATGAGTACTCAAGAGAATGGTGTGTTCTTTTTTTAGTTCATGAATGAGGTCACGAACGTCAACAATAGCATTAGGATCAAGACCAACGGTAGGCTCGTCTAGAATTATAATATCCGCGCCATAAACCAGTGCTTGGGCCATGGCCACTCTTTGCTTAAAACCTTTGGAGAGATTGCCTATAAGTCTTTTGCGCACATCTTGTAGCCTGCATCTCTCTATGATTTTTTCTAGAAGGGCCTGACCTTCTTCTTGCGCGCCATTAATTTCCTGAGAAAACCTGAGGTAATCCTCAACTCTCATACCTAAATAAAGAGGAGGCTGTTCTGGGAGAAGACCAATGCGACCACTAACCTCGCTGGGGTTTTTAAGGGCCTCAATTCCATCGACTTCAACAAAACCTGAAGTGGGAGGAATAAGGCCAGCGATGATTTTCATGGTTGTAGATTTACCGGCCCCATTTGGTCCGATAAAACCATGAATGGTCCCCTTCTTTACTTGAAGATTTATATTATCTAAGGCGGTCACACCGGGATAAACCTTTGTGACATCTTTTAAATGAATCGCTAAACTCACTCGGCTCTCCTTAGCCAACCGTACCTTCAGTGTCCCTAAAGCCTATCAAAAACTTTCTAAATTGTTAAAATTCCTTCAACGTATTGATCCTCTCACCGATAAGATGACCATGCGAATGATAAATCTCTTCAAATCCTTGACTGAAAAGGCCAAGAATATCGTCATCACCACTCACATCCAGCCCGATGCCGATGGAATTGGTTCTGAAATTGCTCTTTGTCTGGCCCTAAGAGAAATTGGCAAAAATGCTATTTGTGTCAATGAAGAGCCACTCCTAGAGCGCTATCGCTACCTTGACCCTAAAGACTGTGTGACATCCTATGACGAGTATATGAAGAGCCGTCAAGAAGGCCAGACTGTGGACCTCTTTATTGTGACTGACACCAACTCGCTTTCACGTATTGGCAATAATCTTCAAACCCTTGTTCCCAATGCTAAAAATCTTCTCTTTATAGACCATCACCCAGCTCCTAAAGAATTGGCGGCCATTCACTGCATCGACACGAAAATGGCAGCAACGGGTGAGTTGGTAGGCACTCTCATTGAATCTCTTGGTGTGACATTTACCAGAGATATGGCCTACGCCCTCTACACCTCAATCCTTATTGATACCAGCAGCTTTCGTTACCCCACTGTTACTGGTAATACTCATCGTATTATAGCTAAGCTGATGGACACCGGGATTGAGCCACCTGAAGCCTATAATAAGATCTATGGCACTAAGAAAATATCCTATATGCAGATGCTTGGGGTTGTTCTCGCAAGCGCCGAATCCACAGATGATGGCCGCATTGCCTGGTTAAGCCTCACTGAAGAGAACTTGAATAAGTTTAATGTTGATACAGAAGACACTCATGGGCTCGTGAACTACCTTCTCATCCTAGATAATATTCGCGTTGCTTGTATGTTTCGCCAAATCGGTAAAATGGTCAAAATTAGCTTTCGCTCAGCGGGAGATATTGACGTTGGAGTCATGGCCCAGGCCCTCGGAGGAGGTGGTCATGATCACTCTGCTGCAACAGTCATTGAGGGTGAAATCAATGAGGTCATTAAAGAAACTGTTCCTAAGCTACAAATGATGCTTGATGATCATGAGGAAGAAGAACAAAAAGGCTAGTTGCCCAAAATCTTACTGAGAATCTCTTTTTCCTTACCGTTAAAATTAACAGCCCCACTATGGAGCATAGACTTGAGTTTTTCGCTGGTCATGGGATCGCGGGGATCATTCTTTTTCACATCACCCACGGCCTCTTCCCCATCCCAAAAGTCCATGCCAAACTTTTTGCCTTTTACATTACGGGCGGCACTTAGCGTGCCCTCTTTAGATTTTTTTAGTTTATCGAGAATCTCTTGGCGTGAAACGTGAGGCTTTTCATCAAGTGAGCGAATAGTCATGCCATTTTCATCACGGGGCATGGCCTTCTTAGCGGCCTTAGGTCTTTTATTAAAAGTCCTAGTAGTGCTGTGAAATGTTGAAAAAACCCTCAAACTATCCATATCCTTATAAGGATAGCAAAAGCCTGTAATAAACGCTTTAAAGGGCAATTCTATCCCGCTGCCAACCTTTCTTGGCGAATTCAAAAATTCATAAAAGAACGTTTGTTTGCAAATGTGTAAAAGGCAAAACTCCAAAAACTCTTCTAAATGCTTGAATATAAGAAAGTCTTGAATAAAACACATCACTTCCTAAAGTTTAGGAAATATTTTCCGAATTTTGTATTGACCCAAAAATTGAATTTGTTAAGCTTAGGCAGCGGTAAAACTGACTATTCCTATCGGAGATTTTAACCTTTATTTTTTTTGATCGAAGTTTTTGTGGAACGTTTGTAGTGATTGTCCGTACGTGGGAAAAGAAATTCGATCATCAAAAGAAACGACGTTTCTTTTGAGAGTTAACCATGAACCTCGTAAAAGTTTCGAGAACTAGAAACCTGCTAATTTCTGCACTGATCTTAATGGCCGCGGCGTTTGGGACGTCATGTGGTGAAGGTCAATCACAACTTCAAATTCCTGGTGTTCAGGGTCCTAACCTGACTCTTCAGCAAGACAACATGCTGATCACTATGACATTTGATAACATCCAACTTGATGGCGGTCTTCGTTACAATATCCCTGAGTACAACAACTCATATATTGCTATTGAACCAGACCTACAATCAGCTGGTACTTTGATGTCTATCAACGTATCACTTCAAGATGTATTTAATGACGAACTACAATTGCTTCCACCTCAATCACTTCCTGGTGGAAGAAACCTTCCAGGTGTATCAACAGGACGTCTTCCTGCTGTAGCCTTCTCAATTCCTAAGTGGAAGAACATGGCCTTCTACCTTGGACCTAAGTTCTTTGGTGTATTCGTTCCTGTAAAACTTGATATCGGAACAAACAACATCGTAACTGCTCGCTACTACTCTGGTAAAGTACGTGCCGGTAACATCTCACTTGTTGGACCTGATGAAAATGGTGAGAACTCTGGTTTCGTTCTTCTTCTAGATCTTTCTAGCTCAGTTAAGAAGAGACTTAAGAGAATTGCTAACAAGTATAACTAAGAAGCATTTTTAAAAGTCGTAATCAAAATGTGACGCCATTGGGACCTCTCCGGAGGTCCCTTTTTTATTTCTTCTTCTGGTTCTTTAAGAAAATGCTTTCACGAATAATTGTCAGCTGCCAACGATGGCCTGTTTGCTTATTATTGTGAAGTTTTACCACTACAGGAAACCTCTTCTTTTCAAGGTCGTTGATAACGTAGAAGGTATCACCCAGAACATTGACAATATTCCAAAGACCTTTGTGGGCATCTTGATCTATGAGAAGCTTTAAAAAGAGCAAACGCACAGGTTGTGCTTTGGAGCCCAACTTATCGTATCTTTTAAAATCCCTCAAGACAGACTGCTTTTGAAAGTCTTTAAGGGGAGCTTCAATTGCGGCGAGCATCTGGCTAGAGAAAGCGAGTTCATCTTGAAAGGCAATCATATCAACGTCTGAAGTTTCTAACTTTTCTCTAATAAGCTTAAGCCTTGCCAACTCAAACTGCGAAGGCGGTGGAGGTGGCTTCGGTGTCGGCTTCGGCGTAGGCTTAGGTGTCGGAGCAGGAGTTGGTGTAGGCGTTGGCTTAACCGTGGCCACGGGTTTAGGTGTTGGCTTAGGAGTAGGAAGAGGTGTCGGCTCAGGTGTTGGTTTGGGTGTCGGGGGAACAAAGAGAAATTCAGTTAAACCTCTATCATCAAACTCTTTTAAAGCGCCTGGTAGAAAAATTTCCCCCTGTGCATACTTCTCGTCCTCATTCTTTAACTTTTTTTGAATATAACTAAAAGTATCCGTTAGCCATTGGTAGCGAGTTTCTCTTTCTTCAAAAAGCTTTGAAAAGCGAGTTAAACAGGCCTCAGCATGGCCACCTTCATTGATCACACGCATGACATTAGACTTGATAAGCAGTTCTCTGGGTATTCCCGTTGCCGAAATCCCATAGAGCATGTCTTTTTCAGAGCAAAACAGCTCAATAAGTTCCTTATCTCTTTGACAGGCGATTTTTAAAGCATTTTGAACTTTGGCCTTATCAAAACCGGAACAATTACCCTTTTCTAAGCAGTACTCGTATAGCCTAAGATCAACAATATCTTTAGGCCCCTCACTCCTTAAAGCAGCTTCTTTACTTTTGAGAAAGCGGTCAATTTCACTTCCCCTTAATTGCTTTCTTTCCAAGGGATTGAAGTCGATAAGATAGCGAAACTTTGCTCTTCGAACAAAATTCTTCATATCTGGTCCTGTTGGCCTACAGCTACCAAAAACTTCATTCCAATCTAAGCTACAAGCTGGCTCTTCTAATCCGATGCGATAGGAGAAAATAGCGTGGTCTTTAAGAGACTCAAAAAGATAAGAGATAGAAATGAGACGGTAGAGATACCGAATGTATTCAATATTTTCATTGAGATAAAAGTTAGGACAACTACTCATACTAGGGAGTTCATCAAACCAACTTCTTTTAAGGTCCTTAACTTGAGGAGAAATTAAATGATGAAAAAGCCCCTCTTCGAAAAGATCATCAAGGAAGGTCTGAGTCGCGAGGTGCTCCTGATAAATTACAGTAGGGTCTAAGGGACCACGGTAGGCATCAAAGTCTTTCTCACCAAGAAATACACTATCGTAGTAATGATTGCTCTTATCCTCAGCCTTTTTGGCCTTAACTCCCAAAGAAAATAGACAGAAAAAAGCAAAGAAAAGCATGGCGATCACCATGCTTTCTGTGGTCCTTTGAGGATTATGAGGTGTAGAGTTTCGCTGCTGCAAAGCTCATCCTTATGCGTTTACTAGTTAACAAGTGCCAAACTCAAGCTTGGGACATAAGTAATTATAACTAATGCGAACAACAGTAAGATCAGAAACGGAAAAGATGCCCTATAAAGTTCGGTTATTGGTCTTTTAAACCTAAAACTACTAATAAAGAGGTTTATCCCCACTGGAGGAGTAATATAACCAATTTCGAGGTTGGTTAGAAAAATGATCGCTAGATGAATAGGGTCAACACCAAACTCAGCAGCAATAGGAGTGATCAGTGGTACCACAACAATGATCGCACTGAAAATATCCATGAGGGCGCCAACAATAAGAAGAAAGATATTTAAGAAGAGCAAGAAACTGTATTTGTTGGTTAAGTATTCTTGCATAAACTCAAGTATCTTCATTGGAATTTCTTCATCAACCAACCAGTTGGTAAAACCAAGAGCACAGCAAAGGATGAGTAGAATTCCACCAACTAAGCTCATTGAGTCTTTCACGACCCTTGGGATATCTTTCGTGATAGAGAGATCCTTATAAACAAAGACTTCAATAATAAGGATGTAAAAAGCTGTAACAGCAGCGGCTTCAGTCGTCGTTGTCTTGCCACTGTAAATCCCATAGAGAACCCCAATAGGGAGAAGAACTTCCCACCAAGAGCCTTTGAAGCTCTCCCACAACTCCTTACTATCAAAAGGAGTACGAGTCAGCTGAGCTGTTCCCTTCTTAATGGAAAAGAGAGAAAGAACAACGATAAGAAAAATCCCTGGAATAATGCCAGCAATAAAAAGCTTTTCAATATCCACATTGGTAACAAGACCATAGAGAATGATCGGGAGAGAGGGAGGAAAGAGAAGCCCTAGTGAACCCGATGTTGTAATGAGACCTAAAGAAAACTTTTCACTGTAGCCTTCATTGTTAAGAATGGGAAAGAGGAGACCACCTAGGGCAATAATTGTAACTCCTGAGGCTCCGGTAAAGGCCGTGAAAAAAGCACAAATAACGAGTGAAACAATGGCGACACCACCAGGTAGCCAACCAAGTGAAGCTTCAGCAAAACGCAAGAGCCTCTTAGGAGAGCCCGACTCGGCCATCAAGTAACCTGCAAAAGTAAAAAGAGGAATTGTTAGGATACTGGCTTGTGAAGACAGCTTATTGATCTCAATCGCTACGGCGACCAATGGAATTTCTGAAATATGAAAGCCCACCATAGCGGCAAGCGCCATCACAATGAAAAGCGGTGTGCCCAATAGAGCAAGAATTATAATAAGTGGAATGAGTAACGTTTCCATAATTAACTATCCCCCTCTGTCTCGCTTTCAACTTTAAAGCGATACTCTTTTGAAAAGGATAGAATCAAGCTATTGATGAAACGATAGAAAATGAGAGCAAAACCAGTTGGGATAATAGCGGCAAGATATTTGGCGTGAATTCCAATAAAGACATTGGCCCTACCGTACTTGGCCTCTTCGCCAACAAAGTCGATACATGCTTTTGTAAGGAAGTAGAGCACAACTATTGCTGCTATATCGATGACTCTTGCTACCCAGCGGTGGGCTTCCCACATCTCTTTTGACTCAAAGTATTTACCAATAAGATCAATACCAATATGACTTCTCTTACCAGTCGCAATTGTTCCACCTAGAAAGGCAGCGATAAAAACCAGGTAACGTACAGCAGGCTCAAACCACAAGATATGGGCATCAAACCAGCGGAGAACAATATTGGAAACGCTCATAAAGAGCATGGCCATGACGGTGGCAACAAGGAGTGCTGTTACGGCCTTCTCAACAAACTTATCAAGAGTGTGGATGATTTTAAAAAACAAAACGCCTCCCTGCGTCTCGGCCCTCTATATATTAAAGGGCCGCTTCAAGCTTCTTAAGACCTTCAGCTGTGAAAAGCTTACCTTTCAACTTAGTCATAATTTCTTTTTTAAGTGTTTTTGCAGTGTCTTCATCTGATTTAGGAAACTTGAGAAACTCCACACCACCATTTTTAATGAGTGACAAGGCTTCTTTATTATCAGCGATATTAGACTCATTAACCTTGGCCATGTACTTTTTGGCTATTTCTTTAACGATTTTCTTATGCTCTGGAGAAACCTTAGCCCAAGCCTTGTTACTAATAAGGAAAGAGCCTAAAGAGTAAGCAATGGGAAAGTCTACCAGGTACTTAACTTTTGATGACCATTGAAGTGCAATGATGGGCATTGCAGGAGCGTAAGCAGCTTCAATAATTCCCGTAGAGAGAGAAGAAAGAACATCAGGAAGAGGGAGAGGTACAGACACGAGCTGCATCTTCTTGATCATGGCCTCCACAATACGATCCCCTTCCCAAGACCAAATTTTTACACCTTTAAGAGCATTGAGATTTTCTGTCTTCGTTTGAGAGACAAAATAAACGAGGCCAATTTCAAAGAAGCCAAGATTTTCAAAACCAGCTCCTTGAATTCCTTTATCAAAATAAGGAGTAAGCTTTTCAACAGTACTCCAAGCTTTTGCTCTATCATCACCAAAAACAAAGGGAATCTCGACTAAACGAGTATCGCCGTAGATATCTCCTAAAGTCTTCCCCGTAAAAATCCCACCTTGAAGTTGGTTAATCCTCACTTTACGAAGAACATCTACTTCATCACCTTGAGCACCACCAAAGTAAAATTTAAACTTCACTTTTCCGTCAGTTTTCTTCTTTATCTCCTTACCCATGTCCTTCATGTGCTTGGCCCAATTCGTTCCCTCTGGAGCAAGGACGCCGATCTTAAAGCGAGCTGCATGAGCAGAAAACGTGAGTAAAAAAACTAAACTAGCAGTAACTAAATTCTTCATAATCTTTCACCTTAAAAAATATCATTTTCATATTTACGAATAATTTGAAAGCGCTTGATCGCAATCGCCTGATAAAGACCAAGTCTCTTATTTTTAAAAGCATCATGAACATTCCCTTTAGGGCTCCAGTTCATTTTTTCCTTTAAAAGCTCTTCATACTTCATGAGGTCTTTCTTCTGCCTGTTGTAGACATCTTGATTATATTGAGGAATGGCGAAGTACTCGACAAAAGCCACTCGTGCCAACCAGTTATGAGGTTGTTCTTTGATCATTTTTTCAAAGATCTCTCTTCCCTTCTCAGGATTGCCACCTAACATAGCGGGACGACCTGCTTCATAGGAACCATAGAAAATCTGGCACATGCCATGACCAATATTCGGATCAATCTCGCAGGCCCAATCAAACATGCCTTTGACTACCGGTAGGTAGCTCACCAATTGAATATTCTCCCTTTGGAGATTGATCATTGAACCAAGTGCCTGTGCCGTGAAGAGAATCCCCTCAAGTGAGACTTGGTCTCCAGAAAGCTGGCTCTCTAAAAGACCTGAAACCCCACGTTTATCTTTTAAAGCAAGTAAGAGATCTTGAAGAGAGAGGTCGTTTTCTTTGAGGTAGGTCTGGCCGTAATCAAAAGCCTTTGCATAGTAGGCAATGGCCTGGTCTTTGTGAAAGGTCTTATCATTCTCTGCCAATTTATCCGCAAGATAAAAAGTTTCATGAACACCAAAGGCATAGCCAGCATTTCCCTTAATCGCTGCCACTAATAGGTTTTCATCATGAGGTCTCACCGCCAAAAGACCATCAATTAAAGAAAGATTTCCAGGTGTAGAGGCCTTAAAAGCTTCCCAATTTGATTCAGCTTCAATACCGGCCATGGAATCCATAAAGAGAGGAGCTGCTGTTTTTAGAGCAACAGAGCGCATGGTAGAGCAGCTAGCTAGGGTCATCATCAAGGTCAAAGTGCCAAATATTTTGAGCATAGGGCAGTATTCCTTCGGATTTTTGAGGTGTTTATCCCTCTAGGTTGCCCTAGATTTCAAGTATTTACAATTCTCACAGGGCCGTAGGCGAGGTTTGCCTGTCTAGTTAACTGGCCAATTTTTCGTTCTGTGATATAGTGATATTAACTACCTGCGAAAGTCTTTAAGTTTTGAGGCGTTAGCGCCGAGAAGACCATTGTATAAGACGAGTAATTTACACAGGTAACTCTCTAACTGGAGGTTCTATTGAAACTAGCCTTAACCAAAAAGGCCGTTTCTTAGATTCCATTCCTTGAACACCTTATTGTGATGGGTTGTTCAGCTCTTTAAAGCGGGAATGGTTCTTAAGAAATTGGCACCACAACCCAAAACTTTAAGGAGATTACAATGAACGATTTGAACAATAAGTCCAACCAAACAGCTTCCACTCTTGACACCACTAAAGTGCAAACTCGTGGAGGAAGAATTCAAGTAAAACTAGGTCAAAAGATGGCCGCTGCTGCGAAACTAAGCTCTCGCCCATCACGCTCACTTTTTAAAGCAAAGAGTATGATGAAGCCCGGAGTTTCAGTTCAGAGAAAGACTCAGCAGACTAAGAACGTTTAATACCTTTTTAATACCATTTGACGATTGTGAAGCCGGCCCTAGCGCCGGCTTCCTTTATTGAAGCTTCCTTGAAGAGATTTCACAGCACTCTCTCGTGAGTCATCGAGCTCTTTCAATCTCTTTTGATGGAGGTATTCTAGATAGCGCTTCCTCGCCATATACATATTATTGATGAAAGTGAGCTGAAGAGCTTTGAGCTCTCTAAAGCAAAGTTTTCTTTCTTCAGGTTTAAGTTTCACTGGCTTTGAGGCGTTAGCGTCATTTTCTTGAGGAGCTCCAGTTAAAATAACTGTTGAGAACTCCCCTTCACACACACGCTTTTTTTGATCGAAGTATTTCTCAAGCTCATCACGATAACCATCAACATTTTTAAAATAATCCTCAGGCGGCAAAACCTTGAGTTCCTTCAACGCTTGATGGACCTTCTTGGTGTAATCATAGATATTAGTCTCGCTAGATTCGCTACTGCCCTGCTGGGCCCAAAGACCAAGGGAAAATAAAAAGGTAGTGCCGACTAAAATAGACTTTAACATTGGAAGCACTCCCGCCAATTCTCTTTACTTCCCGAAACAGGAAGAAAATCTTTTAAATGATTAAGAAATTCATAGAGAGGAAAGCCAACAACATTTGAATATGAGCCTTCTAGTGCTTCCACAAAGGTTAGCCCTTTACCTTGAATCCCATAAGCTCCCGCCTTATCCATGGATTCTTTGCTATTGAGATAAGGGATCATGATATCTTTAGGAATTTCGCCAAACTTAACTCGCGTCTCAACGGCAAATTCTCTATCACGAACTTGGCCATCAACTTCAGCACGTATAAAAACGGAGGTCACCACACGGTGCCAATTACCAGCAAGCTCCTCAAGCATCGCCTGGGCCTCATCACGGGAAGAAGGCTTCCCAAGAATTTTGCCATTTAATTCAACAAGAGTATCCGAGGCAACAATAAGAGGATTGAGTTTATGATCGAGTATTTCCCAAACACTTTCTCCCTTAAGTTTGGCAATATCAAGAGCAAATTGCACAGGGTCCGAGGCATCGGAAACTTCTTCAACGTCTGAGCCTTGGATGATGAAAGGAACATCGATCCAGCCCAGTAATTCCTTTCGGCGCGGGCTATTGGAGGCGAGAACAAGTTGATATTTTTTATTTGATGCCATGGATTTTCTTCCAGAAAGGTTTACGGGTCGAATTGACCGCATCTTTGCTTCCTGAAAGTATGTTAACTCCATCGTTGTAATTGGAGAAGTCCCCCATGGCACGACGATAGTAATCTTGTGAATATTTGGAATAGGTCCACGTTTCCCCGCGTCGTTCCAATCGTTTCTTGAACTGCTCGGAAACTACAAGAGTCGTGGTCTCAGACCTTCTCGTGTACTCACGCAGGAATTTGAGTCTTAAGTCTAAGTCACTGCCATTTTCGTCCAATGGTCCCCAACGGCGATAACCATAATCTTCGGCAAGCTTTCGCTCAGTGAGCTTATCGTGCATAAAAGAAGAATATCTCTTAAATAAGAGCTCTCGAGCAACCAGAATTGTTGGGATATTTTTGGTGACAAACTCTCCTACGCGAAAGGGTTTTGGAGTGGTGATGCTTTTAACAGTTCTGCCCTTGGCATCCACTTCATACCACTCTCCAACAGATACTGTTTCGGTAGCATCGTTATTAAAACCTCTAAAGTAAAAAGTTCCTGGCGCAGTTTCAATTTCTTCAGCAAGCCCCAACTGCTTAGAATCTCTAATCTTAAAATAACTCTTATTACCTTGGAGAACGATAAACTCTGCTGAAAGGTTACGACCTTGAACGGTACCATTGGGCATAACCAAGAAGAACTCTGTGGGTTTCACTTCGCGCTTATTCTCCTCAATAAGTCGATTAAGCCTCTTATATGTTTTAGAAAAGTTCACACTCTCTTCCAGGTAACTAAAGAGATCCTCTTCTGTTAAAGAGTAAGAGGCATCCCTCTGGTTAGCATCAAGAAAAGACAGTGGTAAGAAAAGAGAGTCTGTCTCCCGTATATCCTGAGGTACGAGTTTACTTTGATGGCGGCTCATAAAAAGGATATTGCCTGAGTTGAGTCTCGTAAAAATAAAATTCTCTTTTTCACCTACATTAATTTCTTTAAAAGTCACTGACCCCTGAGGACTCATTCTCATCAGAGTCCCGTCTAAGAAGTAGGCCCACAGGTAGGAGTCTTCCAACGTCTGAAGTTCATCCCCCTCTTGCAGAGTGGACAAGTAATCCACCCGAGCATAACCCACACCGCGATAAAGTCGGCACTCGCCTACACACTCTAAAACGTACCCCACCTTTTCAAGGAGGCGTCTTTCTTGAAGATTAATCCGCCAGCGAGGTTGTTTTTCTTTGACACTAAGATCGACCTTCCAACGTTCAAGATCTAAAAATCGCCGCTCATCCACATCGCGCCATTCGATAAGAGAGGACTTACGTTCACGATAAGTGAGAGACTCTTGTGGTCTTAATTGTTGATCTGGAGAAATGAGAATTCTCGTTTTTTCTTCTTCACCGGCCTTCTTCTCAGATGCTGCAGACGGCTCTTCACCGAGAAACTCTTCTGCTGTGACTGCTTGAGCCTCACTTTGAGCGTGAGCACCAAGACTAAGCCAAAGGCCAAATAAGATAAAAATATCAACGATTCTCATGACTTACTTATCGGTAAGGTCCATCGAGAACGCCCCTTCCCTCACCGATTTCATTACAGGCGGCAAATAATGCCGCCCACCCCATGAAATCTAATAGAATTAAGGGCTTAACCTCGCCAAAGTGAAGCCTTTTTTGCTAAACTGCAGCTCGATTTCGCTGACCATTAAACCAGAGTAGGAGCCCCTGTGAGTGATTCAAATCAAGCAAACACAAATGAGTCTTTTTCTTTCGTGGATGCTGAACACAAAATCCTCGAATTTTGGAAAGAAAATAAGACTTTTAAAAAGTCCTTAGAAAAGACCAAAGATGGTGCTCCCTATATTTTCTATGATGGGCCTCCGTTTGCAACAGGATTACCTCACCATGGTCACCTCGTGGGGGGAATTCTCAAGGACGCCGTTCCTCGCTACTGGACCATGAAAGGACGCTACGTTGAGAGGCGTTTTGGTTGGGACTGTCACGGTCTTCCCGTTGAGCACGAAATCGACAAAAAGCTTGGTATGTCTGCTCAAGATGCCGTCGCTAAAATGGGTGTTGCTGGTTACAACAAAGAGTGCCGCGGTATCGTTCAGCGCTATACTAAAGAATGGGAAAAAACAGTTAACCGCATCGGTCGCTGGGTTGATTTTGAAAATGATTATAAAACAATGGACACCGACTTCATGGAGTCCGTTTGGTGGGTTTTCAAACAACTGTGGGATAAAGACCTAATCTACCAAGGAACACGTGTTGTTCCCTTCTCCACGGCCCTTGGAACAGTTCTTTCAAACTTTGAAGCAGGTCAAAATTATCAAGACGTTCAAGACCCGGCCATCACAGTCCTCTTCAAGGGGACCGAGCAAGAAGACGGTGAAGATGTTTACTTCGCAGCATGGACGACCACTCCATGGACACTTCCTTCCAACCTAGGTCTTTGTGCAGGCCCTGATTATGATTATGTTCTTTTAAGAGATGAGGATCTTGGCAAACGAATCTACATGGCAAAAGAGCTGGTTGCCTCTTATGAAAAGAAGAGAAACTTCACCATCCTTAAAGAATTAAAGGGAACAGACCTTAAAGGTAAAACCTATGAGCCCCTCTTTCATTACTTCAAAGAAATGGCAAAAGAAGGAGCCTTCCAAGTTCATGTTGATGACTACGTCACCACAGATTCAGGTACAGGGATCGTTCACATCGCTCCTGGTTTTGGTGAAGATGACAACAGAGTCATGAAAGAGGCGGGACTTGGTGAACTCATGGTTTGTCCGGTTGATGATGCCGGTAAGTACACCAAAGAAATCAGCGACTATGTCGGAACTTACGTTAAAGATGCGGACAAGCCCCTTATCAAAAGGCTAAAAGACGAAGGTAAGCTTTACGAGCAAAGCGTTTATGTTCACCCCTACCCTTTTTGCTACCGCTCTGACACCCCTTTGATCTACAAGGCCATACCCTCTTGGTATGTGCGTGTTGAGAAGATAAAAGACATGCTTCTCAACTCGAATGAACAAATCAATTGGGTTCCTGGTCACATTAAAGAAGGCCGTTTTGGTAAATGGCTTGAAGGTGCTCGTGACTGGTCCATCTCTCGAAATAGAGTTTGGGGGACGCCTCTTCCCGTTTGGTATAATGACGAAGAAGATAAGTTTGTTTGTATTGGTTCAATCGAAGAACTTGAGAAATATTCTGGTAAGAAGCTTGATGACCTCCACCGTGAGTTTGTTGATCCTTTAGAGTTTAGTGTTGATGGAGAAAAAGGAACCTACAAGAGAATTACAGAAGTTCTCGACTGTTGGTTTGAATCGGGCTCCATGCCCTATGCTCAGCTTCACTATCCATTCGAAAACAAGGAACTCTTTGAAAAGGGCTTTCCAGCTGAGTTTATTGCCGAAGGTCTCGACCAAACTCGTGGTTGGTTTTACACCCTCACGATCTTGGCAACGGCTCTTTATGGGAAACCTGCTTTTAAGAACGTCATCGTTAACGGCATCGTGATGGCCGAAGATGGCAAGAAAATGTCTAAGCGCCTCAAGAACTACACCGCTCCTGATGAACTGATGGAAACTTATGGTGCCGATGCCATGAGACTCTACCTCATCAATTCAGGTCTAGTTAAAGCCGAAGAAATGCGCTTTTCAGATAATGGCGTAAAAGACATGGTGAGAAGGGCGCTTTTGCCTTGGTTCAACTCCCACAAATTCTTCACGACCTACGCCAAGATCGATGGTTGGAATAATAACGAGCACCGAAAAGCGTCTGATAACATTACCGACAATTGGATTCTTTCAAACCTCCAAACTCTTAAGAAGAATATTGCCACAGAGATGGAGGCTTACCGCCTCTACAATGTTGTGCCGGCCCTCTTTACTTTTATCGAGGATCTGACCAATTGGTATATTCGCCTTAACCGGACTCGTTTCTGGGGAGATGGTCTCAATGATGATAAGTGTGCCGCCTACTCAACTCTGTTTACTTGTTTAATGGAAGTCTCACAGGCCATGGCCCCCTTTGCTCCTTTCTTAAGTGAGCACATTTATCTTGAGCTTCTCGACTTCTCTGACAAGGCCAATTGGCCGGAATCTATCCATCTTTGTGAATACCCTATGCCACAAGAGGAGCTTATTCGTCCCCGCCTTGAAGAAGCTGTGGATCGTATGCAGCAGTTGATTCTTCTAGGGAGACAAAAGAGAACCGAAGAGAAAATTAAGGTAAAAACTCCCCTCGCTCGTTTGACGGTTATCCATAAGGACCAAGAGCTCCTTGATGAAATTAAGAAGCTTGAGGCTTATATTAAATCAGAGCTCAATGTAAAAACTGTCGAGTATGATACTGAAGAAGATAAGTATATAAACCTCTATGCTAAACCCAACCTTCCCGTTCTTGGAAAAAGACTTGGTAAGCGCATGGGTCAATATATGAAACTCATTAAGGCCGTCACCACCGAACAGCTTAAAGAGCTTGAGGACAAGGGCGGCTTGACCCTTCAAGATGAGACCTTCTCCCCTGATGACTTTCTCATTTTTAGAGAGGCAAAAGAGGGAACCAAGGCCGTGAGTAATCGCTTCATCTCGATTGATCTCGACTGCAACTTAACAGATGATCTTATCGATGAGGGGCTTGCAAGAGAGTGCATCAACCGTATTCAAAGAACTCGAAAAGAGCTCGACTTCAATGTGGAAGACCGCATTGAAATCGCTTTTAGCAGTGGCTCTGAACGCTTAAAAAATGCCATTCTTAAGCACAAAGATTATATCCGTGGAGAAACTTTGGCAGTTTCCCTAACTGAGAAAGCTGAAAAAAAGAACGCTCAGTCTTTTTCTATAGATGATCATGACCTTGAGCTTAGTATTAGCAAATCCTAATCATTCTAGAGACTTATATCCTCATGGCCCCTCCTTGTGAGGGGCTTTTTTTGCTTTTCTTAAACTCTCACGCTTCTTTAACCGAAAAGAATTTAAAATATTAACCTAAATATTTGTTTTTCGGGGACTTCACATGGCCAACACTCAAAAGAAAGCCGATATCAAACTCACCAAACCTGGACGCCAGCGTCCCGCACGCTCGCTCAAATATGATCTTCCCTCTCCAAAAATATCTATGGCAGACACTTTGATGTCTGAGTTTTCTCATCTTGGACTATCAAGTGATGAGAAAAATAAGTTATCTCGTCAGCATCGTGAGTATTTCTGCTCCTTCAAACTGCTTACTGAGAAGGATATTAAGAAAAGCCGTCAGGAACTCATTAAGATGCTAAAAGATTTCCAGAATGAAGCCCTTGTGATTAAGGCCTCTGAAACTGGAGCCTTGATTTGTTTAGCTGCGATTTTTAGCGGTCAACTTCCTCAAAATACAGAATGGCGCTTTGAATTAGAGGAAATTCCTCTTCCTTTCTTCCCAAAAGAGCTCATTAAAAAGAGTACTGCTGCCCAATCTTTTGAGATCTCGTTTAAGTATCACGAAAATGGAGCACTTAAACCCTTTCCCACACTCAAGAAGGCACCAGCATATATGGGACTAGCTTCAGACCACGATATTAATGAGTTTCGTCCATTATCGAAGGACCGCGCTGCGGCCTAGACCTCTCTTTGACAAGATTCCCCAATCACCGGAAACTAGAGGCATGAAGCTTCTTTTTATCATTTTACCTTTTCTATGGATCCAAGCTAGTTTTGCCCAAGTTAAAACAAGCTATTTCCTTTATAGTGACAAGAAAATTATCTTAGATGATCGAAGTTTCAATCGTTATGTTCTGCCGCAGCTGAGCGCCATCACTCAAGAGTTCTATCACATTCTAAAAAATCTTCACCCCATACATGAATCGACAATCAATCTCTACCGTCAGCTTTCTGATAGCGAAAGGATGTTTAAAAAGTTTCGTAAGGAATGTAGTCAAATTGATGAGGACTGTTACAAAAAGCTTAAGGATCTCTATGGTAAAACAAGGGAGCTTGATCATCTCATCTTAAAACCCCAGGCCACTCTGATAAAACTGGAAAGCACTCAGACAACCCAGGAGCTCGAAGCCTTCCTTCACCTCATCTCGGCGTTAGGGGAAATGTCCAACCAAAACTATCGCCTTATGCACGCTCTTGAAGAGTATATCCTTACCGCCAACACCACGTTCTTTCCCTACTATGATGGCCGCTCCCTCATTGAGCCAACTCTACACAAAATGCTTCTTAGTTCTGAGCTGATGCTTACCCAACTCTTAGAAACCAAACTTAGAGAAGACTTTCATGCCGTATGGATGCACTTTTTTAAGGATGTTGATCAAAAGATCCTCTACGAAAAAGATAAGACCTATATGATCAAAAGGCTTGAGGAGCTCAATCTTGCTTGGAATACTTTCCATATGAAAATGACGAAGGGGAATCATAATATCCCAAAGAATATCGTTTCCCTTATCAAGATTATGCACAACCGTTGGAATTCTTGCCTCAAAATTATATTGCGCTAACTTAATAGAGGGGTATTTCAAGTCCTTCTGAAATCTTTCTCAAGTCTTCAGGTCCATGACCTTTAATTTCCTTTGAGAAAAGGTAGCGATTAAAGAACCTCACCTTTACTGAGCTCTTGACCTCAAAGAAAAGGAAATGCTCATAAACTAATTCATGCAAAATTAACCCGGCCTTATGGAGAGGACTGAGTTTTTCATAGAGGTCTTTATTGATAAAGATGACCGTATCATTGCTGAGAGGATCAACTCTCTGAATGGCTATTTGTTTAATTTCACAGCCTTTTTTTATGGAGATGTGAAAACTGTCTTCAATATTTGAAAGCTCTTCTCCACTTAGAAACCTCACCTTTACTCTAAACTTTTCTAAATCCTTTGAGTATTGAGAATGGAGTTTCTTAGAGATCTTTTTCAATCTCTCAATAACAGCTTGAGCAACCCTATACTCATCTTGAAAATCAAATTCATCCTGCTTGAATTTCATTTCTGTTTTATATTCATAGAAATCAAGAAGAACGGGCTCCTTCTTGATTTCCTTAGCTGTCTTTCCTTCTTTGGTTTTACAGATGATAACATCTCCACCATTTCCCACTTCATTACCTGCAAATGAAGAAGAAATAATAAACAAGCTAAAAAAGAGAAACTTCATGACACCCTCTTCTTAAATATTAACTTTATAGGAAGCTTTCTTACCACTTAGGTATTCAACTTCAAACTCTATATACTTGGCCTTCTTCTTTGCTGGAGTCTCAAAGACCGCCCAACGAGTGATATAAAGGTTTCTTGGAATACTAAAAGGCCTATAGAGATGCCCCTCTGGAACCAAGGCGTTGAGCTCTTTCATGTCGGCTTTATTAAAGGCTTGGTTAAAAGCTTCAATAGATGTATAGGCCATGGAACCAGCGGCCATACCTACGGCAAGATCGGTTTTTCCAGAAGCGCCACTTGCAGCTGCGCCAACAAGCAGGGCACCTTGAATGGCGCCGAAAACCATCGCCCTATTATGGGCATCAATCTTTGTCTTTCTTTCCATTCCTTGAGCCCAAAATTTAAGATCAGGACCGACAACCAAACGAGCGCCTTTAATACCGCCAATGCTTGTCACCCTAATTCTCTTCACTCGATACCAAGTATCCGCACTCTTATTACCAAAGGTAAAGTTCACATAAGTGAAGGGGCTCTCCGATAGCTGATCATAAACCTTAGCGTTGATGGGTAGGTTTTGAGGATGTTCTCCTCCTTTTATGTCGGCATAGTTTCCTGGGTTATAAGAAGCACAAGAGGCCAGTGTTAGGACAACAATTAAGGCCGATGTCATTTTCATCAATTTCTTCATTACTTTTCTCCTTTTGATAAGGGAAAGAGCTGAATATTTAATTGGTACACTTCGTCAGTCTTACCTGTTTCCATGCAATCCGTAATAAGCTCTTTCAATTCTTTTATTAGTTTCTTTGCTTTTTTTATTCTTTTGGAATTACCTGCAATTGTTACAGAACGAAATTCCCTTTCCTCCACAGGAACCTCTTCAAGTCTTATTTGTGCCAATCCCAAAACACTGCGGTGAAAGTTTCGTATTGCCTCTGATGGAATATCCTCATGAGTGGTAAGAGGGGGGGCAATTTGCTTAAAGGAGTTGTCAGGAAGGATTTCTATAATCTGTAATCTTTCTAACCTCTTAATCGCCTTATTGGCCTCTTCTACTTTTATATTGAGTTTTCTTGCTATCCAGCGTGGGTCTGCCTTTGAATCCTTAAGCTCACTTAAACTTAGGATGGCAAAGTATTGCCAATTACTGATCAGTTGAAAGACATCCTCTTCTAGCTTAAGTGAAGGTGTTCTTTGTTCCTCTGCCTTAGTCTTGGTAGACCTCACGTAGTCAGAATACCTACTGCCCTCACTCTTAATTCCTAGTTTTGAAAGAATTTTCTCCTCCGACTTTCGCCCAAGAGTTCTCTTAGAACTCATGACCTGTGAGAGTGTTGCAGGCGAGACTTCAAGAAACTTGGCAAAAGATCTCAGGGAGTAGGCAGAATTAATCTTCTTTCTGCTCTCGAGCTCTTTTTCTAGAATGAGTGAAATATCTGTCATAAACCGTCACATTGTTTTCTGTTAGAAACATGGTAAGCGATATTTAGATCTGTTTCAGCAATAAAATGAAACATTGTTTCAAAAAATGAAACGGGGTGGTTTTTACAGGGGTTAAATTAAAAAAGGCTCCTTGCGGAGCCTTAGTTTTTTAGTATTTTTGAGAGACTGTTACCCTGAGGCTTTAAAGTACTGCACCTTGCAAGCCTTCGGCTTTTCGGTGCAGTCTTTATATTGCGCCTCTGGGCTAAATTAAAAAAGGCTCCTTGCGGAGCCTTATTTAATTTAGATTTTTCTGCCTCTACGGACTTTGAAAAGGGACTTCTTGCGACGCTTTTCAGCGGCTTCAGTTTTTTCTTTCAGCTTGATAGAAGGTTTCTTGTACTCTTTGCGATTGCGATACTCACGGACAACTCCCGCACTCTCACACATACGCTTGAACTTGCGAATTGATTTCTCAACTCCCATACGCTCATCTACTTCAACTTTGATTACAGTACTCATAACTCTTCACCTCCTTCTCATGACACTAACCCCCTCCACTGAGGGGGAAAACTCGCTTTTTAAGATGCCCTAAGTTAGGATGTGGCCACTTATGTGTCAATTGGCGGCCACCGTAAAATGGCGAGAAAAGACGAAATAATGAAAGAAAGTAATCATGACCTCTTTGGTGACAGTTCTGGAGACTCTCAAAAATCACCTTCTGCGAAAGGCAGGGGGCCACTGGCTCACCGAGTCAGACCTCACGACTTTGAAGGTTTTTACGGCCAAGAGGAGATTTTTAAGAAGAACCCTTTTCTTAAAGGGGACGAATTACCCAGCCTCATTCTGTGGGGCCCTCCAGGTTCTGGAAAAACCACTCTGGCCCAAATTCTATGCCACTACCATGGTCACGAACTCTACCTTTTTAACGCTGTATTAGGCGGCGTTGCCGATCTCAAAAAGGTCATTGCTAGGGCCAAGGAAGTCCAGCAATTTTATAACAAGCGCGCAGTCATCTTCGTTGATGAGATTCACCGCTTTAACAAAGCTCAACAAGATGCCCTTTTACCCTATGTAGAACAGGGTGAATTTATTTTCATTGGCGCAACTACCGAGTACCCCAAGACCAGCGTCAACCGTGCCCTCCTATCACGGGTTCACTTGGTGACATTAAATAAGTTGTCTGAGGCAGCCCTCACAGGCATTCTTGAAAATGCTCTATCCCAAGAAGAAAAGGAGATGGACCAGGAAGTTATAGGAACCCTAGCTCGCTTAGCTGATGGAGATGCCCGCCAGGCGCTCAATGCCCTTGAGGCCCTTCTTCTTAAAGGCGGCCAAATCACCATTGAAGATGTCAAAGAAGTCATAGGTGGAGGTGTTCGTCATTACGATAAAAACCAAGACCGCCACTATGATGTGATCTCTGCTTTTATTAAGTCCATTCGTGGCAGTGATCCCGATGCAGCACTCCTCTACTTGGCCATCATGCTTGATGGTGGGGAGGACCCCAAGTTCATTGCCAGACGACTGGTCATTTTGGCCTCGGAGGATATTGGAAACGCTGACCCCCAGGCCCTCACCCTTGCCGTGTCTGGGCTACAAACCGTTCAGCATATTGGCATGCCAGAGGCCCGCATTACCTTGGCCCAAGTCACCACTTACTTGGCTTCCACTGTAAAATCTAATGCTGCTTATCTGGGAATTAATGAGGCCTTGAGCTACATCCAGGAACGCCCCACTGTAGAGGTGCCAACTCATCTGAGAAACCATCACCCTGATAAGAAGAATTACCAATACCCTCACAACTCTCCCGATGGTTTTGTTCATCAAAGCTACTCTCCTCTCAACACTCCACAGTTCTATCGTCCTAAGCCCTTGGGCACTGAGGCCAAGATTTCTGAGCGCCTCAAAAAGCTGTCGCCCAAGAGAGACTAGGGTTTCTTTATTGAGATGTGATTTCCTAAGCTTAGCTCTAATCTAGGTCGCAAGTCCTGTACGCGATATTATAGGTGACCGAAGTAATGGCGTTCATAAGGAAAGTCCCATGAGCATTTCCCACAATTTAAAGAGTTCTCAACTCTTCCATGACATCCTTGAAGAAGAAGTTGAGTTCTTTTTGCGTGGCCAAGAAATCTTCACTTGGAGCTGCGGAGATCGGCCTTGCAGTGGTGGAGAACCCATTGAAGCCTTCTATATTATTTTAGAGGGTCAGGCAGACCTTATTTATCATTCATGGGGAAGAGAGTTTCTCATGCAAGAGCTCAAACAATGGGATCACTTTGGTGAAGTTCTCTTTAGTAACGACCAAACTCACCCCTACTCTGTAGTAGCAAAGAGTGACCTGAGCTGCCTAAGAATTGACTTTAGGGTTTTCAAAATGATCTTTGAAAAGAACCCCCAGGTTTATGCCCTATTTATTAACAACCTGCTCAGAGTAGAACTAAGCCTAAAAAAACAGGCCTTAGGCTTGGTTGGAAGAATACGTGAAGACAGCCCAGTTCCGATTGGTCTACCTCTCTACAACAG
>JAUIBX010000237.1 GCA_030427595.1 Bacteriovoracia bacterium
ACCAGTGACACTTGTGGCCTTAAAGCTGGCCGTCTTATGATTTTTCACTTCAAAGAAATCCTCGTTATTCAGGTGATTCACAAGCTTTGTGGCCCATTCACCAGTAAGATCTGTTGTCGTGATCGTTGTCATATCCATCACGATATTCCCACCAGTAAGCTTACCGTCTTTCATTGTAAGCTCACCACTCTTTACTGAAACCTCGCCAGTGTGTTGACCAGTAACTTTCTTACCAAGCCATACCACTTTTGATATTCCTGTATCGACAGCAGCGCCAAAGGCCAGTGTTGAAAAAAGATAAAGTAATGCGATTAATGATTTTTTCATAAATTCCTCCTGGGAAGTTTTTAAAGATTTTGCCTGTAAAACCTGTTTTATAAAAGTAATAAAAAATAAGCCTCTTAATAAAAAATAATTATCGTGTGCGAGAAGGTCTCTCCAGACCTAGGTATTCCTTGGTGGCTATGGCCTTACCAGTGGCCACTTGATCCGATAACCCCTTAAGAAAGCGCATGGGCCATTTCTTTTGAATGAGGTTAATCAGCCACACTGGCATCCAACCCATCATATCTCCGTAAAACTCAAAGGTAATGGCCGTTTTGTTAGACGAGACCTTTTTTAGGTCCAAATTGAGGAGCTTAACGTCACATAGGATGTGATAAGCATCTTTGAGATTTTTTTGCTGAGCATTGACCGCCTCTAATCGCACATGGTTGGGACCCATAAATCGCACCTTCCCCACCAAGAGAAACTCCCTGTCTGCAGCAGGCCATGGGGTTTTGTAATACTCACTAAAGATAAAAGTATTTGAGTCTATTCTCTTATGAACTTTCACACTCTTGAGCTTAGGCGCCCATGTAGGTTTCCTATCATGATGGAGAAGGACCATTAAATAACTTTCAAGGGGTCCTGCAAAAACTCCTGAGGCCTTAAAAGGAATAAGACCTGAGGCGGTCTCACCAGCACGATAGAGAGTGATGCCAGCCTCTTCATAAAATTTGAGCCACTTACCATCGTCAGGACTTTCAGGACCTTGAAGACTCACTTGTGCCTGAGTTGAAGAGAAAAAGAGAATAAAAAATGAAAGGAAAATCAAACTTTTCACAATAGCTTAAAATTAAAAGAGGTCAGATCATTTTGTCATTAATTTTGCGACTTCAGCTCCTATAGTTTATTTAAGAAGACATGCGTATTTGCTTAATAGAGGCCTACGACACTGGCTCTCACCGCTACTTTTATCAAGGCCTCAAAAGTACACTTGAAGAGGAGTACAACTACACGGTTGATGTCATGACTCTTCCAGGTAGGCATTGGCGCTCGAGGCTTCAAAAAAGTCACATGACTTTGGCACGGGAGACTTCTTTCTTTTATGAAAAGGAGGCCTCCCATCCTGATGCCTTTATTGTGACCTCTCTCACTGACGGGGCGGCCTTTAGAGGACTTCTTGCACCTTCTTTACGTTCAGTCCCCATCATTCACTACATGCATGAAAATCAGATGAGTTACCCCATCAATCCATCTAACCTCTCTCATAAAAACCAAGAGCTTTTTCAGCAACATATTCTTCCTGCTTATCACCTCAATCAGGCCATGGCCGCGGACAAATTGGTTTTCAATAGCCACTTTCATTTAGAGGATTTCTTCTGCCACCTGGACTCCTTTTTAAAAGAACACAGTGAAAAAAGCTTAAGGGAAAAGTGCCTTCTTATGAAAGAAGAGGCCCTGGTTATTCCGATTGGTCTCCCTTGGCCAAAGGACCCACTTACTCCCTTTCACGACAGACCCAAGCGACTTCTTTGGAATCACCGCTGGGAATACGACAAGGGGCCACAAGAATTCTCAACCCTTATTGAAAGGGTCTTAAAGCAGCATCCCCAATGGCAAGTTTCACTTATAGGAGAAATAAGAGTTGAAGTACCAGAAGCCTTTACCTCTCTTCAAAAAAACTTTCCTGAAAATGTGGTTCAATTTGGAAGACTAGAGAAGAGACAGGACTACCTCAATCACCTGCAGCTTTGTCGCGTTCTTCCTGTGACCTCCCATCATGACTTCTTAGGACTCGCGGTCTTAGAGGCCATGCTCTATGGGGTCATCCCCATCCTTCCCAAACGCCTTATCTATCCCGAGCTTATCCCTCAAGAACTTCATGATACTCTTCTCTATAAAGACGAGGGAGTGGAGTTCTATGAGAAGGTTCATAGAGTGATGGATGACGGTTTGAGTAAAGAGCAGGAAAATCTACTTAGAGAGAGTCTAGCACTCTACAAATGGAATAAGATTGCTCTCCAATGGCAAAAGTTGCTGGAAGAAGTGTGCTAATCAACCCCCTAAACTTTTCCGCCTAAAACGTTCGCTCTTTCTATCCGATAATAAGGATACATAAATCGCAACCAGGATCTTTTATGAAATACTTTGTCGCAATTAAAAGAGGTGAATTTACTGAAAAGTTTTGCTTTGAGACAGAAGCAGAAAGAAAGGAATTCATCCAGGTGACCAAGAATATGCATCCTGAGACAGAAATTCTTCTTAGTGAAGAGCATGAATGCGATGCGAATAAGGAATACCACGCCTTTACCGCTTAGTTCCATTTCAAGCTCTTAAGCATTCGTTATACTCCTTGCGTCTTAATACTCAATCTCACAATCTAGCAAGGAGTCTCCCATGGCAGCTCAGGCCAGTACACTCTCTCTCTTTAATAAATCGACCCTTTCCGGCATAAAAGAAGTTTCTGGTGCCAAGAAAATCAAAATCCTTTCCAATCAAGCGAATATTGTTGTCGCCAAAAAGTCTGCGGTCTCCTCACTAAAAAAAGAGCTAAAAGCCCACCTCTCTTCTTATCAAATTAAGAAGTTAACTGACCAGGCTCCCAATGCTCTTCACTTTGAAGGACTTAAGGCGGCAATCGCCGTTATCCTCATTGAGGAAGATAATCCCGAGATTCTCGATCATGAAGGTTTGCTCGACCCTAGTGCTTATAGTAGCGCACGCGATAACGTGGGCTCTGCTTATCTTAAGCTTGAGGGCGAATTTGAAAAGCTTCATCTTCATGCCTTTAACTTGGACTATGATGAACTCTTAGGTGCTCTTCTTGGTATTGAGTTAGCCGCTTATGATTTTAAAAATCAAGCCAAGGCACCTCAACTTACAGCAGCTTCAACAGGTGACCTCCCAAAGGATGCGACAAGTGAGGCCCTTAAAAATGCCAAGGCCATCGGCAAGGCGATTAATATTGGTCGCCACTTAGTTGATACTCCCCCATCAGATAAGCTTCCCGTGGATTATGCCAATGCGGTTCAAAAGTACTTTGCTAAGAAGGCCGGCATGACAGTCAATATTTGGGATGAAAAGAAGTTGGCCAAAGAAAAGATGGGTTGTCTTCTTGGGGTTGGTAAGGCCTCAACTCAACAGCCTCGTCTCGTTCATCTGCGCTATCGCCCCAAGAATGGCCGCGATATGCAACCCCTTGCCTTCGTTGGTAAAGGCATCACCTTTGATACTGGTGGCCTTAACCTTAAGCCCGGCAATAGTATGCGCCTTATGAAAAAAGATATGGGCGGCTCTGCTTGCTTAGCAGGCCTTGCCTCTTGGCTTTGTGACTCTAAAAGTGAAATCCCCTGCGACATCTATCTCGCCCTCGCTGAAAATAGTGTTGATGCCCACTCTTTTCGCCCAAGCGATGTCCTAACCGCAAAAAATGGTAAGACTGTTGAAATAGACAACACGGATGCCGAAGGCCGCTTGGTAATGGCCGACGCCCTATGTGTCGCTTCAGAGGCCAAGGGAAAAGATAAACCCCAATTCCTTATTGATGTGGCCACACTAACAGGTGCCATTAAGGTTGGTCTTGGTGATGATATTGGCGGTCTCTTTTCTAATAATGATGACCTGGCTTTCATCCTTCAAAGCTGCTCCCAAATTTCTGGCGATCTTCTGTGGCGTATGCCTTTAATGAAGAGTCAAAGAGCAAAACTCAATAGCCCCTTCGCCGATATGGCCAATAGCTCTAGTGGTTTTGGCGGGGCGATCCGTGCGGCCATGTTCCTCCAGGAATTTACTGGAGACATTCCTTGGGCCCACCTTGATATCTTTGGTTGGAATAATGGCGCCAGCGGTGCTTACAGAAGTGCGGGAGGATCTGGCCAAGGTGTTCAATGCTTGGCCCAATTCGTGTCGCAATTTTAATTAACTTTCAAACTAAGAAAAGAATTTAAAAGAGAAGAGGAGAAGCTTATGCCTTCTCCTTTTCCATTTTCTTAATGATGCGATTAAGAGCGGAGGCGGTTATACCTAGGTAACTGGCAATATGATACTGAGGCACTCTCCTTGGGATTTCAGGTAGAGTCGCCACCACGTCACAGTAGCGTTGACGAGCATCGCGAATGAGAAAGGCCGTCTCTCTTTGGATCTTAATAAGATAATTCCATTCAGCGGCCTTACGCCCTAACCTCTCCCAACAGGGATGACGATCATAGAAAGTTTCAAACTCTCGGTAATCCATAACCAGAAGCTCACAATCTTCCATGGCCTGGATAGCATATTGAGAGGGCCTTCCTTCTAAGATGGATTGATATCCGGCCACCAAATCATTTTCAAAATTGAAGTTGTGATTAAACTCCTGGTCACCTTCGTTAACAAAGAATTGGCGGCAATAGCCTGTCACGATAAAGCCAATCTCATGGGCCATCTGACCGCGCTCTAAAAAGAAGTCTCCCTTATTTAAACGTCTTTCCTTTAAAACTTGCATAAAGGCATTCCACTCTGAAGAAGGAATGTCAGACCACTTTTTAAGGGCGTTGTAGAGAAGTTCGTATTTAACCATAGACCTATTTTAAAGAACTTAGACAAGCTTAGATAGGAAAGAAAAATCCTCTTGCTGATCATGTCATTTAGGATTAAAATAAGCACGACCGTTCGTTTTACTAAGAGGTCTATATGAAGCTTTTTCAAATGGTTACACTCGAAAGCCCCATAAAGTTAACACCTGAAGCACGAGTTCAGCTCAATCGTTGGACCACTAAAATTGATCCTCAAACTCTCACCCACTTTGCCAAAGAGTCATGGGAAGGTTTGATGATTGGCCTATCTCTTGGAAAAAAGGGCGACGATCCCTATTTTGTGGATTTTTGCGAGCGTGACCTCAACAGCTAGCTATAGAATTCGAAGACAATGGCCTATAACCAATGTTAGGATTTCCCTATGGCGAAAGGTAGCGAAACTCGAGAGGTCATTCTTAAGGCAGCTCTAGATTTTTCAAGTAAGTTGGGACTTGAATCCCTCAGTATCGGCGAACTGGCAAAGAGAGTCGGTATGTCCAAGTCCGGACTCTTTGGTCACTTCAACTCCAAAGAAAAGTTACAAATGATGGTCATCGACTACGCCGCTCAAAACTTCACTGAAAATGTTTTCTTACCCGCCTTCAAAAAAGAAAGAGGCGTTCCCCGTATTAAAGCGATTGCTGAAAATTGGCACCGCTGGTCTGGCAAGTACTTCACTGGTGGCTGTCCCTTTGTTGCAGCAGCTTTTGAATATGATGATCGCCCAGGGGCAGTGAGGGAT
>JAUIBX010000238.1 GCA_030427595.1 Bacteriovoracia bacterium
ACTGAAGTCCAACATCAATATTATTAAAACTCTAGTAAGTTTATGCCCCCTTCTCGGCCTTCTTGGTACGGTTACGGGGATGATTGCTGTTTTTGATGTAATGGCCCTAACGGGCACAGGTAACGCTCGTCTCATGGCCTCTGGTATTTCAATGGCAACAATCCCAACGATGGCGGGGATGGTTGCTGCTCTTTCAGGACTCTACTTTGGAAACCTGTTTGAGTCTAAGGCCAAGAAAGCTTTAGCGAAGATTGAAGACCAGATGGAACTAGATTTTTAATTAGAGGTAATTATGAGAAGAGGATACAGGTGTTGATCTCACCCCCATGCTTGATGTTGTTTTCATCATGCTTATTTTCTTTATTGTAACCACGAGTTTCGTTAAAGAATCTGGGGTTGAATTTAACCGTCCATCTGCAGCGACAGCTCAGAAAAAAGACAAGGCCAGTATCTTCGTCGGTATCAATGCCAACAACGAAGTCATGATTGAAAAAAGGGTCATTGACGTCCGCTCTGTGCGCGCCAATATCGAAAGACTTCATGCTGAATCACCTGAGGGTGCTATTGTTGTTCAAGCCGATGAAGCTGCTAAAACAGGTACTCTTGTTAAAGTGGTTGACCAAATTAGAGCAGCTGGCGTGAAAGACGTTTCTGTTGCGGCCACAAACGGAGGAAACTAGGAATGACTCTCAGTAAACCAAGCCATATTTATACTGCAGCATTGGTTTTTGGGGCTCCAGTCACCTTCTCTCTCTTTCTGTTAATGGCCCACCTTGTGAGCCAACCGGCTAAACTTGGTGAAAGTTCAGAAACGAGAGTCATCGACTTTTCTCGTAGTAGTAACTTCAGCGAAGTTCAGACAAAGACACGCTCTTTACCTAAAGCTCCGCCTAAGCCTCAACAGGCGCCCAAGATGCCTAAGATTGCTGTTAAGGCCAGTGTTGATGCTCCAGCCCCAAAAATGGCCATGGATGTACCGGCCATCAGTAGTTCCCTCTCCCTAGGAGATGGACCGTACTTGGGTGGTGCCACAGGTGGTGGCGGTGGAGGCAGCTCAGACCGCTCCGTTATGCCCCTTGTGCGTATCGAGCCTCAGTACCCCAGAAAGGCAGCTATGCGTGGTATCGAAGGCTACGTGAGAGTAAAGTTTGATGTAAATGAAACGGGTGCCGTTGAAAACCTTCAAATACTGGAGGCGAAGCCACCTAGAATTTTTGACCAAGTACCCAAACGCGCTGTTTTGAAGTGGAAGTATCAACCTAAAGTCGTTGATGGAAAGCCTGTCACCAGACGTGGTCTTCTTGTTGAACTCCCTTTCAAACTGCGTAACTAAAAGTGTTCATCTCTATGAAAAAGTATAGTGTAATTAAGACATTGAGTATTTTCACTGCCCTTATCCTTTCACTTGGTCTTCATGCCAAGTACACGGCCAAGGATAAGCAGGAACTTCTTCAAAGGGCACCTGGATTAACCTCTAAAAGTGTTCAAAGACGACTGATGCGCGCCAATGAGCTCATTGCTCAGGACAATAGAAAGGGTGCTATCGAAATCTTGGTAAAGATGACTGAGAAGAATTACCGTCCCTTTGAAAAGGCTAAGGTTTGGCAAACACTTGCCTACGCCTATGCTCAAACCGAGCAATACAAAAAGGCGCGTAATGCTTTTATGGAGACCGTTAAACTCAATGCGCTTCCTTATAAGCCCACTCTCCAATCTATTTTTGCCTTGGCCCAACTTCACCTTATGGCAGAAAACTATAAGGAATCTGAAAAGTACCTTAATGATTGGTTTACCCTATCAAATGAAGAGCGCCCAGATGCTTACGTCTTTGCGGCGACGATCCAATTTCATAAAGGTGATAAGAAGAAGGCCCTCGAGTCAGTCCTCAAGGCCCTGAAGATTTCAAAGAAGCCAAAAGAAAATTGGCTAACGTTCGCTGTAAGTCTTCTCTATGAACAAAACCGTTTTACAGAAGCTGGCGAGATGCTCTTTAAACTGGTTGAGATCAATACTGGTAAGAAGATGTACTGGACTCAGCTTGCAGGATCTCTTTTGAATCAAGACAAGGCCATGGAAGCCTTGGCCGTGATGGACCTCGCGCTCAAAATGGAGCTCCTTGATCAAGAAGGTGAATTCTTAAATATTGTTAGCCTCTACCTTTCAAATGGTCTGCCCTATGAAGCGAGTCTTCTCATGAAGACGGCGTTCAGCAAGAAAGTTATTAAGAAAGATAAGAAAAACCTTGAGCTCTATGCCAACTCTCTTATTCAGGCCAAGGAATATGACAAGGCCATGGCCCCGCTAGAAAGTGCGGCCAAGCTCAGTAAAGACGGTAAGCTCTTTGCTCTCAAGGCCAGGCTTCATTTAGAAAAAGAAGAATTCAAGACGGCGATTAGTCTCTTTGATCAGGCCCTTAATAAAGGCCTAAAGAAAAAAGAAACTGGTCAGGTACTGGTTGAAAAGTCTGTTGCCCTTATTCAACTCGGTGAGCCGAAAAAGGCACTCCCTCTTCTTAATAAAGCTGTTAAGTATGAGGACTCAAAGAAGATGGCCGAAAATTGGCTATCCTATATTGAACGCATCTAACTCATAGCAAAATAACAGGGCCAAAAGCTAATCTTTCTCATCCCCATTGGCCCTTTCTACCTTTTCTCCTTTATAGAATAATCATCAGGCTGTAGGTGGTGCACTTTTGCACCAAAAATTCGACACAAAGCCACATTATTATGTAAAAATTGTTAGGGATAAATCAAAATTGTTCAAATTGACGTGCGGACAAGAATGGAGAATACGATTAATAAGGAGATTAATTATGACGTTTAAGAAACTTGCCCTGATCGGCGTGGCTTCTTCACTCGCTTTCGGTAATGCCTTTGCCGAAGAATCAACAGGAAGTGCAAGCACATCGACGACCTCAACTAAGAAGGCCCTAGGAAATAAGGTCAAAGGTGACCTCGACCAAGAAATCACCAACGCTAAGATGCGTGCCGAATCTGGTTCAAAGTCTAAGTTTTCAGGCTCAATCTCCGCTTCTTATAGTGGTGGTTCTCTAAAGGACCCTCTTTCTCCTGAGCGCCCTAACCTTTCAGGTGACCCGGATGTTCCCACCTTTTCTAGTGGTGGTGGTTCAACTTCCCTTCGCTACCGTATTAATAAAAATGTCTCCGCTACTGCAGGCGTTGGCTTTTCCTTTATTCAACCTTTCCAAGACAGTGATGAGAATGCTCAGGCCAATGAGTTTACAATCACCAACCCTTCAGTGGGTATTTCTCGTTATGGAAAGATTGGTGACTTCCAAACATCAACTGGTTTTAGTGTCACCCTAGGAACTTGGGAAGGCTGGAAAGATATCAATGCTGCCGGTACTGATATCGATAGCTCATTTGGCCTATCACAAGCTTTTACTAAGGCCCTTGGTGATAGTGGTTTTACAGTAGGGGTTTCTGCAGGCATCAGTGTTTTTAATTACTCTGACAGTCTTGAAGATAATGCCAATGCTTACTCGCTAGGAATCTTTCCCTACGCTGAGTATCAGTTCAGTGACACCTTTGTGGCGAGAACTGTCTTTGGTTACTTTAACCTGAGAAATAAGAGACGTTACGACAGTACCTTGAAAATGGTTCGCTCTCATGAGTACCAATCTATCGGTCTTGGCATTGTCGCTTCTCGTGATATTTGGATTTACCCCAATATCCAACTTATTCCAGACAACCTCGACATTAAGAACACCAACGTAGGTATCAGTGCCACTATCAATATGTTTTAGGCGCCGCGGTCACAATAGGCCAGTGGCCTATTAGGTGACGCGGGCGCAGCTCCCCCCTGTGAGCGATACAGGAGGAGCGAAGCGACGACGCCCTATCGCGAGCTGAACGGCTCGGTAAAAAGAAAAGAGCACAAACCGCGATAAATAAAAACGCCACCCCAAAGGGTGGCTTTTTTATTTAAGCTATCCCAGCCCACGCCACCCCCAAAGGGTGGCTTTTTTATTTAAGCAATCCCAGCCACGCCACCCCAAAGGCTGACTTTTTTTGAGTCAAAATAACCAACAATCAAAAAAGATTTCCTTCTCATTTAGGCCAACCCAATACAAATACTCAGTTAGATCACTTCGCTTTACCTAAAGAACTGTTTTTAATCGGAAAATTCTGCCTACCAAAACCCGACGAGCAGGTCTTGCCCACTGCCCAAAAAGAGAAGCACCTTGTTAAAATGGTTAAGGAAATATTCCGTCTTCTATGGAATACAAGGAGGTATTCATGGAGCTTCAGCTCACCCCTCGCGAGGAAACTCGCCTAAATAACAAGACCCGTGCTCAATATTACTCAAAAGGACTTATTCCTGCTGCTGTTTACGGGCGCTCTATCGAAGCCGGACCATGCTTCGTCAGTGTTAAGCACTCTCGTGGTTGGCACAAAGGTTCAATGTTTGATGTTAGCTGGAATGGTAAGCCTTACAAAGCTTCTATTGAAGAACTTCAATATGAGCCGGTAAGCCACAAAGTTGTTCACGTTTCTTTTCACCTCGTTGGTAAGAATGAAACTGCACATATCAGCGTACCTTTCAAAGTAGTTGGTAAAGCTCCAGGCGAAAAAGAAGGTGGCATGGTTAATCTTCAATTCGACGCTGTAACTCTTGAAGGTAAACCAGATGATATTCCAGAGTACTTCGAAGTCGATGTATCAGAACTTCATGTTGGAGAAAAGGTGACAATTGCTGACCTCACCCCTCCTCCAGGATGTAAGTGGTACCATCAAGATGAAGAGCAAACTGTTGTTACTTGCTCACACATCAAAGTTCAGCCTGTTGAAGAACCAGAAACTCCAGAAGTTGCTGCCGAAGCCGCTCCTGAAGGTGCAGAAACTCCAGCTGCTGAAGATGAGAATAAAGAAGCCGCTTAATCAGTATTGCCATTATTAAAAGAGGGCCCTCTTATTTGGAGGGCCTTTCTTTTTTTGGATGAAGTTATGTCAAAAAAATTAAATCTTCGCCCCTTTCACCTCGCTCTTCCTGTACCTAATATCGCCAAGGCCATTGACTTCTATCACAAGAGACTTGGTCTCTCGCTAGGCCGCCAAGATGAAACATGGGTCGATATCAACTTCTTTGGCCACCAACTTGTTTTTCATCAGGCGGAAAGTGCTCCCCCTCTTCATCACAATCCTGTTGATAAACACGATGTTCCCGTTCCTCATTTTGGTGTCGTTCTCGAAAAGAAAGACTGGCAAGAATTGGCCGATAAACTGAAAAGCCTATCAGTAGAATTCATTATTGAGCCCACCCTACGCTTTGAAGATCAAGTGGGAGAGCAAGGGACCTTCTTCTTTTATGATCCCAATAGAATTGCACTAGAGTTCAAAACCTTCGCTAACTTAGAAGGTCTCTTTGCGAAAGATTAAATAGTTGAAATAGCACCTTTGGCCACACCTTCATAGGCTCGCACCATCACTCTATCATCCTGAGGTGC
>JAUIBX010000239.1 GCA_030427595.1 Bacteriovoracia bacterium
GGCAGCATGGTCTTGAGCCTCTATCTGGATACCTGCTTCTCGGTCAGAAATTGATGGAAAGGGACACTCAATTTGCTGAGGCCTTTAACTTTGGCCCCCTGGTTCATGAAGAACTTACAGTTGGTCAGGTTGTTGAGCTTTTAAAGTCTCATTGGTCAAAAGTAAGTTATATCATTAAGAAGCCTGACGTTGTTCTTCATGAGTCACGTCTCTTAAAGCTAGATTGTACTAAGGCCAACAATGAGTTGCAGTGGTCGCCATCTTGGACTACTGAAGAAGGCCTTAAAAAAACAATCGAGTGGTATCAGCATTTTTATGAAAATAATGAGCTCTCTACAGCTAAGGATCTCGCTGACTTCATTGAATCGGCTAAAAGTAAAAACGCCTCATGGGTAGCTGGAGAGGCCAAGTGACCCAAAAGGTCCTTCTTACTGGGGGAACGGGCTACCTTGGAAACCGCATGGCCAAGCGCCTTGTCGCAAGTGGCTCTGTTACCTATCTCTACCTTAGAAATATTGAGGATCAAGAGAAATTCACAGAGCTTAAAGGGAACCTTCACTTTGTTGGAAAAGATGATCTAACAAATCTACCTTCTTTAGACTTTATCATCCATATGGCCACTGCCTATGGGAGAAAAGGGGAGACTAAAGAGCAAATCTTTAAAGCCAATGTTGAATTTCCGAAGAATTTAATTAGCTCCGTCGACCATTCAAAGCTTACTTTTATAAATACCGACACCTCTCTACCTGCCCATCTGGGTGATTATGCTGCTAGTAAGGAAGAGTTTCGTAATTTTTTAGCTTCGGGGTCAAATGACTTTAATGTCATCAATATTAAGCTTGAGCAATTCTTTGGCCCCAATGATGGCTCCTTTCTCGGCTTTGTTTATCGAAACCTCCTCTCTGGAAATGAAGTAGAACTCACGGATGGTTTGCAAAAGAGAGACTTTATCTATGTAGAGGATGTTCTTGATACCTATGAGTTTCTGATGAAAAAAAGTTCAGATTTAGGGAAAGGGTTTCATGAATTTTCCCTCGGCTCAGGTGAGGCCCACTCTATTCGCCATGTGGTGAGTACACTTTGTGAAATCATGAAAGCCGATGAGAGTAAACTCCTTTGGGGCAGGCGTGCTAAAAGGGAAGGGGAGCCTGAAAGTCTTGAAGCTAATCTTGAAGGCTTAAAAAGCCTCGGTCATAAACTTAATTACACACTTGAGGAAGGCCTAAGAGAGCTTGTGAGTTTAAGTGAAGGCCGTGGAAATTAGAATATGAGCGGGAAAGGGCCGACAACGTTTGGGAGACTCAACCAGCTCTATCCGGTTATTCTTCTCGCAATCCTTGGGGGCTCCCTTGCGCTTTCCCATGGTCACTATAACCTCAATCTCCTGATCATTTTAAGCTTCGGATTCTTCTATCTGCCTTTTTACCTCAGGCAGAATAATCTTAATTTAACTAAAGTACTTTTTGAAAATTCATCAACTATCCTCACAGCGCTCTTCTCCTTAGTATTGAGTCAGGGACTTCATCTGATTTATGCAAAGCCAAGTCTTATGACTCATATCTTTCAAGGTCTCTATGGCGTACTTGGGCTTATTGGCGTTTCCCTAGTCGTGTTTAGACCTTCTCAAAAAGTTAAGAATATTTGGAGCTACTCTATCGTTGGCCTTGGGGTGATTCTTCTCTTATTAATTCCCACCCTCTCGCCAAGTCCTGTTATTGACGTTTGGATCTATCAACAAAAGGCTTCCGAGGCCCTAATAAATCTTACTAATCCCTATGAACTTGTCCTTCCTCATTTATACGGAGATGAGATTGGTAGCACATATGGCTATCCCTACTGGCCAATGAATCTTTACTTAACAACAGTGGGAAAGTGGCTCCTTTCAGATATTCGCTATAGTGCCATTTTTGCTCAAGTCGTTATGATTGCCCATTGGCTTTGGAAAAAGAAGAGCTTAAAAACTCTTGCTCTTTGGATGGTCTTTCCTGTGCAATTTTTTGTTCTTGAGCAGGCGTGGCTGGAAGGACTAATGTTGCCTCTTATTTATTTTCATCTCTACTCTCTAAAGGAGAGGAATCTGTGGCAAGGGGCTTTGTTCTTATCAATGATTCTGGCCATGAAGCAAACCATGGTTTTCTATGGAATTCTGACCTGGATCTATATGGTTAAGAAAGAGGACAGGAAAGCCTCTCTAGAATACACCCTTATTTCTATAGGAGGTGCCATCCTTCTTTTCCTGCCCTGGATAGTCTGGAACCCGATGGCCTTTATTCAAGAAACAGTCTTGGATGTTCTAAGTCTTAAGGCTCGAGCTGATGCGATGTCATGGAGTTCATTTCTTTTACAAAAGTTCTTTAATCCTTTTCCCACATTCATTTATATAGGTCTCGTCCTAGGAGTATTTCTATGGTCAGCGAAAAAAGTAAGAGATGTAAGTAGTTTGCTTCTGATGAACATTGCCGTCTATGGGACTGTTTTTCTCTTTGGGAAACAAGCTTTTTGTAATTACTATTATTTAATAGGTTTTATCCTTATCTTATTTATTAATGAATTAAACGTAAGAGAGAAGAGTCATCTTAACCCTTAAAAAACTCACCTGTTCAGTATATTTTCTCATGTGGGTTCCTCTTCTTATCGGAGGGGTTCCTGGGGTACCTAGCTTCTTAAGTGGTATCAGAAATTATCTCTATTTAACTCTCGTTATTTTTCTATTTTCTCTTTTAAAGAGGAATATTCGAGAGGAGCTAAAGAGTCTCTACTCAAATCAAGTCGACTCATTTGATATCAAAGAAAAAACCTTTAAGTTCTGGAAGCGAGCGATTCTCCTTTGGGGGCTTTTTGCTTACCTCAAGCTCATGATCGTTAATACCTATACCTATCAAATCGTAGATGTGGACTTTTCCTATTTTGACTTGATGATTGCTAATTTTATAAGAGGCAATGGTTGGTATTCTGAAGCCTGTCAGTGTAACCACATGGGGGTGCATTCGACATACTTCTTCTATCTCTTGGCACCTTTTCATTATCTTTTTAATTCGCCGCTCCTCCTTCAGGTTGTTCACGGGCTTTCCTTATGGGTGGCAGCCTTTCCTCTTCTTAAGATTATCGAGCACTTTAAATTTAAGAAGGTCTTTTCGTTGGCCTTTGTCTTTACTCTCTTTAATTACACGGCCTTCGTTCATAACCTTAAGTACAACTTTCACTTTGAGATTTGGTATATCCCAATCTTTTTATGGATGTTCTATTTTTTTGAAGTAAGAAAATGGGGGCTCTTTCATCTCTTTGCTCTTCTTTCACTCCTTGTTAAAGAAGACGCAGGCTTTTATTTATTAGGGTATGGAGCTTCTCTTTTTATTTTTTCAAAAGAGAGAAAGCACTCTTTCATCCTAATTTCTTATAGTATTATTCTAACGATTATTAGTTTAAAGGTCTTTATTCCCCATCATCGCGAGACATCAGACTACGTCGTTGCTGGAACGGCTTCTGTATATGGATCAAATATTAAAGAGATTGCTTTAAATATGCTAAAAGACCCCTTTGGAGTTATGGGGTATGTGATTAAGGGATATTGGCTTAAATTTCTCATACCTTTTCTCTTTGTGCCCTTTTTGAGTGCCTCATTTGTTGTCGCAGTGGCGCCCTATGTAGTTATCCACTCAACGGCACAATCAGACTTGATGGCCAAGCTGATGCTCTATTATTCAGCACCTTTCTTACCTTTTCTCCTTTATTTCTTTTTAAAGAAATTAAGTAGCGACTTCTCATTCAAAAATATAAAGCTTAAAGAAAAAAGAAACTATATTCTTACTTTTTTCATGGTCTACGGAGCCTTAGTTGGAAGTGGCCAAATTCAATATCGAGAAGTTAAGCCACAATACATATCTTTTAAAAGTACTATTAATGACCTTAATTTAAAGGAAAAGAAAGTCTGCTCCCAAGGAAGTATTCTTCCTCATCTTGGTTATGACTCAAAGCTTACTTCTTTACGTCATTGTGACCAAAATCTTCAGTACGACTATATTTTTATTAATCCCCAAATTGATCCTTTTCCTTTTTCGAGGGAAGTTCTCGAGTCTAAGTTAAGAGCTTTTGAGGGAGATGATAATTATGAGGTGTTAGAAAAGATTGGCTCTTTTTATATATTTTCTTCTGCTGAATAACTCCGCCAAAACTCTTTGTTAACAAACCAGCACTTTTTAGGAAAAAAACCTTGGATTAGCTGAAAGCTTGGACTTTTATAAACCTCTTTTTGAATGAAAGTCTTACAGTTGTCAGTAATTTCCTTTATGTGTGATTCTGTAAGACCAAAGTTTTGTCCATTCTTCCTAAGGTCTAGAAGGATAAAATCAACCTCTTCTTCTATTTTTGAATATTCACCAAATTGGTAGAAGTACTTACCCGGGGTGAGAGTTGCTGTCAAAACTCCTGGGGAGGCTATAATCTTAACA
The DNA here is from genome assembly GCA_030427595.1 of Bacteriovoracia bacterium. Lineage (GTDB taxonomy): Bacteria > Bdellovibrionota > Bacteriovoracia > Bacteriovoracales > Bacteriovoracaceae. The sequence goes on from JAUIBX010000239.1 coordinate 4,449, forward strand.
TTTGATGGTATTTCATCTTTTATAAGAGATGAAATCCTTTTAAGTTCTTCAACTTCCTTCTTCGATTGTTGAAACCTTTTAGAGGTTACGATAAATCCCTTTAGATTCTTAGATAGACTGTTAAAAGAGATTGCAATACCTAATAGAATAATTGAAATCTTATAGGAAATCTTTAAGTCGAATATGCCTTTAGAGTATGAGAGTGTGAAGAATATAAGTGGGTATGCCAAAAAAGCGCCATAGTGGTAGTAAGACTTTCCTGAAACTATGTGAATTATAACTAAGGGAATATAGAAGGCACAAAATATAATTAAGTCGTCAAACCTTAATTTCATTCTTATGAGTGCCAACAATGCAAAACTTGGTAAAGTCATTTTTACGAGGTCAAGATAGTTAAACTTGAGCATTCCCTGTATCGGATCAACGGCATAGCTGTAAGTCTTCATAAGAGCGGGGCGAATTAAAAATATAATTATAATAAAGGAGGTTTGAATAACTATTGAAATAAGCCATGATTTATTTCTTTTAAAAAAATAACCAACTATAGACATGGGTAGTAGTGCCAAACAAAAAATTTCTTTAAATAAGTTCATCAAGAATAAATTAATTAATCCAGGATTAGATTTTTTTTGAATCACTAGAAAGAGAACAGGCAGTACCCATAATGTGGGGTGAATAGGCCAGTCGAGAGCAGAAAATAGGGATCTGTTGAAAAAGACAAGTGAGAAGACTAGTGCAAAGTCTAATGTTGAGGTATCCCTGAATACTTTGAAGAGAAGATAGAAGAGAATAATGAGTGATAAAAGTTCAATAGATAGGCTATAAAGAGGACTATAACTAAAGAGTGGTGAAAAGATTGCAGGTAGAATAAGTATTGGATCAAAATGATCTGCAAAAATTAATTTTTCAAATTGAAAAACAGTTTATATTTGATTTAAAAACACTAAATGTATTAGCGAAGTTAATTGAAGTCTCAAACAGTCTTGCTCCTACATTAAAAA
>JAUIBX010000240.1 GCA_030427595.1 Bacteriovoracia bacterium
ACGTGTTATTTGAATAGTGCTTCTTCTACTTGAAGTATTAGGACGAGAGCGTCTTCTAAAGAGGGTCGGCTCTTTTTCTTCTTGTTCCTCTTGTGAAGGAAGGTGAGCTTTGGGAGAGTCCTTTCTTTGAGGAGCTGCCATTCCAAGTGAGACTTCATCTACTTGCAAAGAGTCGGGGGTCTTTTCATGAAATTCTTTTGGAGCGCTGGGAAGTTGACCTTCAAGAAAGGCGAGGTCAGCTGCACCGAGGCTCTCCTTAACTTCTTCAAGCTCATCCTTACTTAAACTTTGCTTGGGGAGCTTGGCGATTTCAAGTTCACGCCAAAGCTGTTGGGATAAATCATCGCTTTGGTCCTGTGCATGACCAGATGGGAATAGGAGGGAGAAAACTAAAAGCAGTCCAAAAATACGCATGCCCTTATTTTAAGGACATGCATTCTTCCCGTAAAGAAAACCTAAATAAAAGGCAAAGGATATAAAGTGTTTTAGTCCACTTTTAAGCAACTCACACTTGGCGAAGTTTCATCCGAGTTTGAAGCTGTTTTTCTGGAACCGCTTACGGCATAGAAGCAGCGAACTCCATTGCCCATATCTTTTTCTAAGATAGTCACATGATCACCATGATGCTTAGAAATTTCTTGATGAGCCGAAAGTTTTGCGTGAATTTCCTTGGCCGCCTTTTCTGCTGCCCCTGCACTAGGGCCAAGAGCTAAGGCCATAAGGGAATGGATGCCCATTGAGAGTTGTCTTTTCATAGCTACCTCCTAATTGGCTTTTCGGCTCTCTCGCCAAGCCAATAAAGGAGATTCTCTATGTAATTTTAGGTGTTTAGAGCTAATTTCACTAGACAAGCATCAATTTCAGTCCTATAGCTAAGCCCTATGTCAAAAGCTGATGAAAAGGACCTTTTAAGGTCGAGTTACTTTTACGAGCTGCCTGAGGAGCTTATTGCTCAAAGACCAGTTGAGCCACGGGATCACTCACGCCTTCTTATCTACGATCAGGCCAACGATAAAATAACTCATGCCCAATTCAAAGACCTTTCGGATTTTCTTCCTGCCAACTCGTCATTGGTTGTTAATAATTCGCGCGTTTTTCCCTGTCGACTGATGGCCCAAAAAGAAACCGGTGCTAAAGCAGAGCTCTTCTTTCTCAGTTTAATTCCAATTGGTCACTCTGGGGACCACCCTATTTATTCTTGCCTGATAAAGTCTTCTTCCAAAAAGAAGGAAGGGGATATTTTTAATATTGCAGGCGAAGAAGGAGTTGTGAAGGCCACTCTTGTGGGAAAGGGCGAAGATGGAACCTTTAAGCTTTCCTTAACAAGCCCCCTGCAAAAGCTTTTAGAATCTAGTGGTAAGGTGCCTATTCCTCCCTATATTAGAAAGGGAGATTCTGATGAGCGCGACCTTAAGGACTATCAAACAGTCTATGCAGGCAATAAAGAGGAAGAGGTTGGCTCTGTGGCCGCACCGACGGCCGGTCTTCATTTTACCGAGCGTGTTTTTGAAAAGCTTTCTCAAAAAGGCATCAGCAAAAATGAAGTGACCTTGCATGTGGGGCTTGGGACTTTTAGACCGGTTAAAGCCGAGTCCATTCGTGACCATCAAATGCATGAAGAGAATTACTGGGTAGCCGCCGATCATTGGAAGAGTATATTAAAAGCGGATTATCGAATTGCCGTAGGTACAACCAGCTTGCGGGTTCTCGAAAGCTTGTGGCCTGAAAGAGAGGCCTACAAAGGAGGGGAGATGAAGAGCACATCGATCTTCCTTCATCCCGGAGTTGAGGTCAATTCGATTGATGCTCTCATCACAAACTTTCATTTACCAGAGAGTACCCTTCTTATGCTGGTTTCTGCTCTTATAGGCCGTGAGAAAACTCTTGAGCTCTATCGAGAGGCGGTGAAAGAACGCTACCGCTTCTTTTCTTATGGGGATGCCATGTTGATTTTACGGGCGCCTGGGAAAGAGGTATAGAAGCCCATGGCATTTTTTACTTTAGAAAAATCTGATGGTCAGGCTCGCGCTGGCCGCATTAAAACGGCTCACGGTGAAATTGAGACACCGATCTTTATGCCAGTGGGCACGCGTGCCTCAGTAAAGACCATGACCTCAGAGGATCTCGGAGAAATGGATGCCCAAATCATTCTAGGCAACACCTATCACCTCTATTTAAGACCTGGTCACGAACTTATTGAAAAAGTTGGTGGTGGCCTTCATGGCTTTATGAATTGGCAGGGCCCCATTCTTACCGACTCCGGTGGTTTTCAGGTTTTTAGCTTAAGTGATCTTAATAAAGTGACTGAAGAAGGAGTGGTCTTTCAAAGTCATATCGATGGCTCGCGCCACATGATCGGCCCAGAGAAGTCGATGGAAATTCAAAAGGCCTTAGGCTCCGATATTGTGATGGCCTTTGATGAATGCCCGGCCCTTCCTGCCACCAAAGAAACTCTAAGAGAAAGTATGGAGCTTACCCTGAGGTGGGCCAAGCGCTGTCGCGATTACGAATTAAAGGAACATCAGCACCTCTTTGGTATCGTTCAAGGCGGCCTTCATAAGGACCTCCGTTCAGAGTGCATGGAGCGCCTGCTTGAGATGGATTTTCCAGGTCTGGCCCTTGGGGGTCTAAGCGTTGGTGAAAAGAATGAAGAGATGGTGAATTTTTGTCATGACTTTTGCCCCACCATGCCTGTCCATAAACCCCGTTACCTCATGGGAGTCGGTAAACCCCTCGATGTGCTTACGGGAATTAAGAATGGTCTCGATATGTTTGACTGTGTGCTTCCAACTAGGAACGCCCGCAACGGTCAGATTCTCACCCATAGAGGCCCTCTGAATATTAAAAAGGAGCGCTTTAAAGAGGATCCGGCTGCCCTTGATCCCGATTGCGATTGCCGCGCTTGTAGCAACTACAGTCGTGCCTATGTGCGCCATCTCTTTAACGTAGGGGAGTATTTGGGCGGTCAGCTGGTCACTTACCACAATCTTTATTTCTATCTGAAGATGGTCAAAGAGGCGCGCGCCCATATCTTAGACGGATCATTTGACGAGTATTACCACTCGTTTTATAAATCCTACACTTCTAACGAGTACCTATAAATTCATCTATTAAAGAGGTTCCATGAAAAAACTTTTAGCTCTGATCTCACTTGCCACTATCCTTAACACCTCTGCTCAAGAAGCAGCTGGTCAGGCACCTGGTTTAGCCAACTTTGTTCCTATTATCGCTATTTTCTTCATCATCTATTTTTTGATGATTCGTCCCCAAAAGAAGCAGCTTGAAGAAGAGAAGGCCATGCTTGGTGGTCTCAATAAAGGTGATGAAATTTACACCAAAGCGGGTATTCTAGGCACTATCGTAGGGATGACTGATAAAGTGATCACTCTAGAAGTGGCGGAAAACACCAAACTTAAAGTGCTTCGTAGCCAAGTTGGTGGCCTCTCAAGTAAACTTTTCGAAAAGAAAAAAGAAGAGAAGTAAACCTCTCCCAATAAGTAGGATTTTCTATGTTTGGTCTCGGCGCCGGTGAAATGCTTATTATTTTGGCCTTTGCCCTTATTTTTATTGGGCCAAAGAAGCTACCTGAGCTGGCGCGCAACCTCGGTAAGGGACTGCGTGAATTCCAAAAAGCTAAAGATGACTTTATGAGTCATGTCGAAAGCGAAAAGGACGACATCAAGCAGGCGATTGCCGAACATGATACTGATCCTGAAAGCGATCCTACAAAGCTTGACTCTGATTCAGAAGAGCATCACCCTTCTTTAACAGGAGTTCATGAGCCCCATGAAATCAGCGATGAGGAAGTTGCTGCAGAGGCCAATTCTATTGCTGAGGCCCTAAAAAAAGCTGAAGAAGAAGAGGGTAGTCACACCACTACTTCAGAAAAAGAAAAACCACCTACTTCACAATCTTAAAAGCTTCCTAAAGTTTCAAAGTCCCCTCCCTGAGGGTTTCTTAACTATTCCGCAGGAATTCATTGCCTTGTAGTTGGTTATTCCCCTATAATTTCAGATTGTTGACCAACAATCTCACACTCTAATTGGGAGAATTCACCATGAAACGAAGCTGGTGGTACCGCTTTACCTTTTTACTCCTCGTCAGTGTCACTTCGGTGATGATGATCATCCCCACTGCGTTGGACTTTAATGAAAACTCAAACTTTCCTGTGAAATCTAAAATCACCTTGGGTCTCGATCTCCAAGGTGGTCTCTATATGATTTTGGGAATTGATTTCAACAAAGTTTACCAAGATGAGGCCAAGGGTTATGCCCGTAAAATGGCCTACATCCTTAATGATCAGGGCATCAAAGCGGAAATCGGTACTCTAGACAAGACAGACCCGACGGATCCGACTCACTCTGTTGTGGTTGGTAATGATCTTGATGTTGAAAAGGCCAAAGAAGAAATTAAGAAGTTTTTCCCCTCCGTCGTTCGTATGACTCGTGAAGAGGGTAAGACTCTTTTCTACGGCCTCACCAAAGTTCAAAAAACAACTATTGAAGAGCAGGCGCTTGGAAAGTCTATTGAGGTTATTCGTAACCGTATTGATGAGTTCGGGGTAACTGAACCTGAAATCGTTTCTCAAGGAACGAACAGAATTGTCATTCAACTTCCTGGTGTGAAAGACATTGAGCGTGCCAAGTCTCTTATCGGAAAGACGGCCAAGCTTGAATTCAAAATGGTTAATGATCAGGTTTCTCTTTCTTCAATGAACGCATGGCTAGCTAAGGCGAAGACGGCAGGGATTGAGTACAAGACGGGTTCTCGTTTTAGTGAGTACCTAAGAACCCTTAATGACTTCCTCGCTAAAGAAAAGCTTCTTCCTAAAGACCATGAAATGGCCTTTGAAAAAACTGTTTCTAAAGCAACGAACGAAATCACCAATATGATTCCCTACGTAGTAGAAGCGGGATCCCGTCTTGGTGGTGATCAGTTACAAGACGCGCGTGTTCAAATCGATCAGCAAAAGAATGAGCCCTATGTTTCTCTTGAGTTTAAGGCCTCTGGTGCTAAGGTTTTTGAAGAACTGACAGGAGCTAATGTTGGTCGTCGTATGGCCGTTATCCTTGACGGTAATGTTTACTCGGCTCCTTCGATTCGTGAAAGAATTGGCGGTGGTCGCGCCCAAATTACTCTAGGTTCTGGTGGCTTTAATAAGATGATGAAAGAGGCCCGTGACTTGGCCCTTGTTCTAAGAGCTGGTGCTCTTCCTGTTCAGCTTGATTTTGAAGAGCAAAGAACTGTAGGACCAAGTCTTGGTGCTGACTCTATCGCTAAGGCACGTTATGCCTCACTTATCGGGGCAGCGTTGGTCTTCCTCTTTATTTTGATTTACTACAAAATCAGTGGTGGCATCGCCATGATCACTCTTGTTCTTAACGTTGGTTTTGTGATCGCATGTTTGGTGGCCTTTGAAGCGACCCTCACTCT
>JAUIBX010000017.1 GCA_030427595.1 Bacteriovoracia bacterium
GTCCTCGACACTCAAAAACCTGTTGATGGACTCTTTGTTCACTTTGTTAAAAAAGGTAGTGGCCTAAAAGCAAGTGATGTCATCGAGCTTCATGTAGATGAGAAAAAGAGAATGCTCACGGCACGCAATCACTCAGCGACTCACCTTCTACAGTCAGCACTTATCAAAGTCTTAGGAGATCACGTTAAACAGAGTGGCTCCATGGTTAATGCCGAGAGACTTCGCTTTGACTTCACTCATATGCAAGCGATGACTCAAACGGAGATTGATCAAGTTGAAAAACTTGTTAACGATGAAGTTTTAAAAAGTGTTCCCGTTGTCGCTGGCCACATGTCTATGAAAGAAGCCCTAAAAAGAGGTGCTCTCGCCCTTTTTGGTGAAAAGTATGGTGACGAAGTTCGCGTTTTGGAGATGGGCGACTTCTCTACAGAACTTTGTGGCGGTACCCACGTCAATAATACCGCAGAAATTGGTCTTTTCACCATCATATCTGAAGGTTCTCTAAGCTCTGGGGTAAGAAGGATAGAAGCAACCACATCAGAAAATGCAATCAAACGACTGAATGAAAGGAGCAAGCTTCTTAGAGAGCTTGAAGTCCTTACCTCTTCGTCTCAAACAAGTATCCTTTCAAAAGTTGAAAGTTTATTTGAAGAAATTAAGAAGTCTCAAAAAGAAATCAAAAGTCTTAAAAATGAGCTTACCTCAAAAGACTCTCAAGACCTCTTTAGTAATCCTGAAGCACTAAAAGGTGGTGTCGCCTTTAAATATGCCGAGGCACCAGAAGGCTCCGATCTTCGTAAGCTTTCAGACCTCTTTATGGATAAGAATCCTAACGGAGTCGTTCTACTGACCATGACTAAGAACGATAAAGTAGCAGTGCTTCTCAGGTCAGGTAAGAAGTCAGGAATTCCTTGCAATAATATTCTTAAAGAGTCTTTAGGCCTTCTCAATGGTCGAGGTGGTGGAAGACCTGATATGGCCCAAGGGTCGGGAGAAGGTGGTGACATTAACGCCTTTGTCACTAAAACCAGAGAACTGCTAGAACAAAGCCTATAAATTATGATGAAAAAATTTTTACTGGTTATTCTGCTTCTTGGATTTTCTTGTACAAAGCAAGATGGACCTAACTCAGAGAACACTCTAAAGTATCCACTTTCTGGTGAGGTCAGTACGCTCGATCCTGCAAATAGTTATGATGTTATCTCTGCGTCTGTAGTCTACCAGTGTATTGAACCACTTTATCAATACCACTACCTTAAAAGGCCCTACACCTTAGTTCCTCTTCTCGCAGAGGGAATGCCAAAGATAGAACAAAATGGTCTGCGCTATATCATCAAAATCAAAAAAGAGATTGCCTATCACCCTGATCCTGTGTTTAAAGGCAAAACTCGCTATGTAAAAGCGCAAGACTTTATTACCCAGATCAAGCGTCTCGCCTTTATTCCCAATGCCTCTAATGGCTGGTGGCTTTTCGATGGCAAAATTAAGGGAATTAATGAGTTTCGAGAAAACGTAAAAACAGACTTTCAAAAGTTCGTTTCCACCGAAGTAGAGGGACTAAGAGCACCTGATGACCACACTCTCATCATCGATTTAGCAGAACCCTACCCCCAAATGCTTGTTGCACTGGCCATGAGTTTTACTGCTCCTGTGCCAATGGAAGCCGTTATCGCTTATGACAATAAACTCTCTGACAAGATCATAGGTACTGGTCCTTTTATGCTTAAGAAGTGGAGCCGAATGTCTGGCATCACTCTTGTAAAGAATCCCAACTACCACACAAGCTACTACCCCTCCCAAGGAGATAGGTTGGCCCATAGTCGTGGTCTTCTCAAAGATGCAGGTAAGAAGATTCCTTTTCTTGATCGCATTGAGTTTAAAATTATGAAAGAAAGTCAAACTCGTTGGCTTAACTTTCTTGCTAAGAAAATTCACCTTCTCAAAAATATCCCCAAGGATAACTATGGGGATGCTGTTAATCCTCAAGGTGGTCTTAAAAGCGACCTAAAGAAACAGGGGATTAAGCTACAAGCATTCCCAACCCTAACCTTTTGGTGGCTTTCTTTTAATATGAAAGACTCCCTATTTGCGGATAACAAGAACTTAAGATTGGCGATTGCCCACGCTTTTGATTATGACCGTCACATTGAATTATTCACTAATAACATAGGACAAAAGGCCAATAGTATCTATCCTCCAGGTATTCCCGGCTATGACCCAAGTAATATTCTCCCTTATCGCTATGACCTTAAGAAGGCCAAAGAGTATCTTGCTAAGGCCGGTTACCCTGGCGGTAAGGGCCTACCTGAGATTACCTTTGATGTAAGGGGAACCTCTGCCCACAATCGCCAACAGGGAGAATTTCTTAAGGCACAACTTGAGCGCATCGGAATCAAAGTTAAAGTTATAACCAATACCTTTCCCGACTTTCTAAAAAAAGCGAAGACTGGAGAACTTCAATTTTGGCAAGATGGCTGGGCCATGGATTATCCTGATGCGGAAAATGTTCTTCAGCTTCTTCTTAGTAAGAATGTCGTACCCGGTCCCAATGTAACCTACTACCAAAATAAAAAGTTTGAGCGCTACTTTAGTGAACTCAAGTTCCTTCCCGAGGGAAAGAGAAAGTGGGACCTCATGAAAAAAATGGAAGAAATCGTACTTGATGATCTCCCTTGGGTAATGCAGTACTACGCAAGAAACTACGTTCTCTACCACGGCAACCTCAAAAATTTCCGTCACAGTGACCTTATTTACAACAACATGAAGTATCTTAAGGTCGAAAAGCGGTAAATCTTGCCGTTCTTATAGACTAGCAATCCTCTCGCCTTTATAAGATGGGCCTAATCGTCGATAGAGATATGACATTAGTTTCCTATCCTTAGAGGATTTATGAGAAAAATACACCTGCAAACATGTCTTTTTCTAGTGTTCTTCTTTACCGCTTCAATGGGTTTTGCAAGAGACTATATTATCTACTCCATCGCTCAGGACATTCCTATGGGCCATGAGAACGAAGTTGTTCAAAAGAACTACTACGTCAACATGGGTGAAAAGCAAGGACTTGAATCTGGTACTGTTTTGGATGTCTTTAGAGTAATCAGTAGACTTGATCCCTATGAAACCAAGAAACGTTACAACTATCGCGTTAAGATTGGCGAATTAGAAGTTCTTCATGCAGAGGAGGGCTCCGCTATTACTAATCTTAAATCTGTTGATGAAGGCCAACAAAGAGGTATTTTCTTTGATGTTCCGGGTCTTATGATCGGTGATCATGTAAGCGTAAAAGTAGATTAGGCGTCTTCACTTAACTCATGTAAGAGAGCTCTTCTATCTTTAACTAAAGTAACGAGTTCTTTTACAGCTTTTTCTAGTTTTAAAATTCTTTCTTTTTCCTTTTCACCAACATTTTCGTTTTTATCGAGAGCCTTTTTTAAAAATGAGCCCATCCCTTGAGCAATAACAAGCTGATTACTCACATCATGAAGAAACTTTCTCTCTTCTAGGGCCATCTCTTCTACTGTTTTAGTTATTTCACTCATTTTCTTCTCTCTAAAAAATATCTTTCCTTAAACATTCTATATTTTTATAGCGCAAAATGTTACCGGAAATAATACTCCCCGTGACGTCATTTACCCATAGGTGAATCAGGTAATCAGAACCTGATTCTAAACAGGAAGTCCCTGAATAAGCTTTAATTTTCTTAATAATGCTACCGCGATAAGGTCCTTGAAAATTAAGTGTAAAAACATACTTATCTCGAGCAATTCGTTCAACTTCTTTACATTGACCGATGATAATCGCATCCATTCGTCTTCTTTTCCTTACTGTTAAGAGGTAAAATGCTTAGTTATGAATATTTTTGAATTCATCTTTAAAAATCACCACTTTTTTCGCTTCGTATTTGGATGGAAAAAAAATGGTCGCCTCTTTCATCTCAATTTAGAGGAGTATATTGAATATATAGAAAAGCATATTGCAGCCCTGAAACATATGGGTGTTAAAAAGGGCGATCGTGTAGGAATTTGCTGCAACACCAGAGCAGAATGGCATTTCTTTGATATGGCACTTTTGGCGACAGGAGCTATTGGTGTTCCTATTTATCCAAGCTTTACTCAAAAAGAACTTCTCGGCATCCATGACATCTGTGACTTAAACTTTCTTATTTTTGAAAGCTGCTCTCAACTAAAAGACATCACACCTGAAAATCTTAAGCAGCTCTCTCAGATTAAATTTTTAATTATTGAGGAAGGGCACATCACTTGTGATCAAGAAGTTTTCCTTTACGACGATATTATGGATCAAGTGAGGAATGAGGAACTGCCTCGGCTCCAAGATGTCTGTAAAGAAATTCAGGATGACGATATCTGTAATTACCTCCTCACTTCAGGAACAACAAGCCTGCCCAAGGTTTCTGTTATTAACCATAAGAACCTCTATTTTCTTCTAGATAACATCAAGCATCTTATGTACGGCCGTCTAGCCCCAGGAAGCCGCTCTCTTATTCACTTACCTCTATCTCATGTTTTAGGACGTTGTGATTCTCTCCTTCACCTGGTGCTTCCCATTGAAAATATCATCGGAGAATCAGTAAACTCCTTGGTTAGTGACCTTCAGCTTATTAAGCCAACCTATTTCATCACAGTTCCCAGGGTCATTACGAAAATAAAAGAAAAGATCCTTGAAAATGTTGAAAATAGTGGCGGACTGATTGCGAGAACTTTTCACTGGGCAACGCAACTTAGCCAAAGCTTCTTTAGAAAAGTAGACAATGAACAAGTCCCAAGTAATTTTGAAAAACAAACCTTCTACTTAGTTCAAAATAAAATCTTAAAAAATGTACGAGAGCAAATATCTCCCCATCTGGATTTCATCGTAAGTGGTGGCGCACCTCTTCAGAGTGAGGACTTCGACTTTTTTAGATGCCTAGGTATTCCTATTATTCAGGGATATGGTCTTACAGAAACCTTGGGTCCAATTACTTTCAACTTTCTAGGCAAGTCAGAAAAAGGCTCCGTTGGTCGCCCCTTTCGTGATGTTAAAATTATCATTGCTGAGGATGGCGAAATTCTTTCTCAATCACCCTTTTGTTTTCAAGGGTACCTTCTCGGTGATGGAACAATCGACAGAAGCTCTTTTACTGAAGATGGTTTTTTCAAAACAGGAGATATTGGAGAACTCCTCCCCTCCGGTAACCTCAAAATAACCGATCGTAAAAAAGACCTCATTGTCACCTCCTATGGGAAAAATGTCTCTCCTCTGAAGATAGAGGCCATGATGACCTCCTCACCCTATATCGACTTCTTTATGACCATTGGAGAGCAAAGAAACTTCATTACAGGCCTTGTAGGAGTTAGTAAGGATGGATTTGCTGATATCATTAACGATTATCCCGAACTCAGCACGGCCGGCCCTGAGGAGTTTGCTAAGAACCCAGAAGTAGCTGAAATTATTAAAAATGAAATCCTAAGGGTAAACCAAGAACTCTCCGACTTTGAACAGGTAAAGAAGTTTCGAATCCTTCCAATTGATTTGCGCTATGAGCAAGACTTCATCACCCCAAGTCTAAAAATTAAGAGAAACCGTATTTATAACAAGTTTCTACCCCTTGTGGACGCAATGTATCAATAGCGTCACGCCTTTGACTTTCTATGCCATATGACCTAAAAAAAGGGATTCAAAGTTATTTATGAGGAGCTTACTGCAATGGCCCGTATTACCATCGAAGATTGTTTGGAAAAAGTTGAAAACCGTTATGAACTTGTTCACCTTGCTACAAAACGCGTAAAGCAATTAAGAGAAGGTGCCGACCGTCTTGTAAGATCTAAGAATAAGGACATTGTGACTTCATTGAGAGAAATTGCTGACGGTAAGGTTAAGCATACTCAAGTAGCGGAATACGACGAAGACGAATTTTAGAAATAAAAAAGCCCTCGAAAGAGGGCTTTTTTTTGCCTTTTATTCAGCGCCTCTTTCTGGGCATTGCAATTTTTAAGACCTCATCAAAGTGCGAAACGGGGTGAAACTTTAGCCCCTTTCTATGCCTCTCAGGAACTTCCTTAAGATCTTTTTCATTCTCTTGTGGAAGAATAATTTCCTTAACGCCAGCCCTTTTAGCAGCAAGAACTTTTTCCTTAATCCCACCAACAGGTAAGACCTTTCCAGTGAGGCTCAATTCACCGGTCATGGCCAGGCCTGTTTTAATCTTATGATGGGTTGCCAAAGAATAAAGAGCTAAGGCCATAGTAATACCAGCACTTGGCCCATCTTTAGGGGTTGCTCCAGCAGGTAAATGGAGATGAACCTCATGACTTGAAAGAAAATCTAATGCCTCTTCCGAAGTATGATCTTCCTTTTTCGATTTCGAACGAGTCGCCTTCTTTTTTTCTGATTCAATGTCTTCTTCAAGCATACTCTTCACATAGCTATAGGCAATATTAGCAGACTCATTCATGACACTGCCCATTTGACCAGTTAACTTAAAGGTTCCCTTACCTTTCAAAGGTAATGTTTCAATGAAAAGAATTTGGCCACCATATGAGGTCCACGCTAAACCAGTTACCACACCAGGACTAAGTGCCTTTTGAGCAAGTTCAGTCTGAAATCGTGCACTTCCAAGATGGGTTCCGAGCTCATTGGGCCTAGGAGCAAATTTCTTTTTACGACGAGAGCTTACTTTTAAAAGTGCTGCTTTTCGACAAAGCTTTGCCACATACTGCTCCATCATACGAACACCAGGCTCCCTGGCGTAGTCGCTAATGAGACGCTTGAGAGTTGGTATGCCTAAAGAAAAGTCTGACTTTTCAAGACCATGCTTCTTAAGCAACTTTGGAATAACCCATTTGGTGGCAATGCTAACCTTTTCTTCAATCGTATAACCACTCAACTCAATGAGCTCCATACGATCAAGAAGTGGTGCTGGAATATTTCCGATATAATTTGCAGTAGCAATAAAAAGAACTTTTGAAAGGTCAAAGGGAACATCAAGGTAATGATCGATAAAACTTTTATTTTGTTCCGGATCTAATACTTCTAGCAGAGCACTTGCAGGGTCACCTTGAAATGATTGCCCGAGCTTATCAATCTCATCTAGCATAATTACCGGATTATTCACTTCAACTCTTTTAAGGGCCTGAATAATTCTCCCAGGCATCGCACCGACATAGGTTCTTCTGTGTCCTTTAATCTCGGCCTCATCTCTCATTCCCCCTAGGGAGAAACGATAAAACTTACGTCCTAAGGACTCGGCAATACTTTTACCTAGAGATGTTTTACCCACCCCTGGAGGACCTGCAAGACAGAGGATGGTTCCATCATATTCAGGTCTCAACTTACGGACAGCGAGAAACTCAAGAATACGCTCTTTAGCCTTTTCTAAGCCATAATGATCTTTTTCAAGAATCTTTCTGGCCGTATTCATATCTATTTTTTCAGGTGTCGATATAGACCATGGTAGATCAATCATCCAATTGAGATATGTCCTCGTTACGTTATACTCGGGACTACTATCTGGAATGACCTCAAGGCGTTCCAACTCTTCTTTAGCGGCCTTAAGAGCATCTTCCGGCATCCCTATTTCTTCAAGCTGCTCTGAGATTCTCTTTATGTCCCGTGACTTCTCATCATCATCCATACCTAATTCAGAACGAATGACCTTGAGCTGCTCTCTTAGAAAGTACTCTCTTTGATACTTATTAACCTTATCGTTAACTTCATCTGAAATTTTCTTTTGAATATCGGCAACGTCTTTTTCTCTTCTCAAGTAAACAAGAAGCTTCGCAAACCTCTTCTTTACGACAAGGGTTTCAAGGAAATCTTGGGCCTCTGGAATATCAAGAGAAATAGCAAAAGCCACCAGGTCAGCAAGCGCACCCGGTGAAGGTGAGTTCAGCATCGCTAACTTCATTTCCTCATTAAAGTAAGGATTAATCTCACTTAACTTCTTAACCTGATTAATAACAGAGCGAGTATAGGCATCAAGCTCCTCATCAGTTTCAAGAATGTCATCAAAGACTTCAAAGTCAGCCTTGATAAGAGGCTTTTCTGTAATGTAGTTACTAGCACGGTACCTTTTGACACCGTGGACTAAAACATTAACCGAACCGTCTGGAAGCTTTAATTTTTTTACTACTCTACAAAGAACCCCAACCTTATAAATATCTCTTGTCTTGATTTCTCTACTTTCGAGATCAATTTCTTCTTCAGGAACAAACTCTCCCGTTTCATCTTTTAGGTCAGATTTAACGAGGTTAAGGGCGACAAAGCCCGTTTTCATTAAAATATCATCTAGCTCAGGAGTAAACTTGTCCTCCGTTAAGATGATAGGGGCAATCATTCCCGGAAAAATGGGGCTGTTCATTATGGGAATAATCACAACTTCATCAGGAAAGGTGAAGTCTGTTTCTTCATTGGGTTTTATTTGAACCTGATATTCATTTTCAATATCGGACATTAAATACTCCTGTAAGAGAAAAGGGTGCTTAACCTTTTATATCAACGACTAAACGACCGGGAGTTTCAAGAAAAAATACGTCTAAGGTAACGTTCTTTTTGAAGAGAACTTCAACGCTTAAGGTATCATTTTGAATTGGAAAAAAGTTTACCGATTTTACAAAGCGGCTATCCCCAAATGAGTTCAATGCATCTGGTAGGTCAGTCGTAAAAAGATCTAAATAAAGCTTCTTACTCTTTCCATCAATATAACCATAAATACGTGGAAGCTTATTTGTTTTAAAGTCAAAAACCAATCTTTCATAACCTCTCTTACTAGAGAAGTTGTGACGAATCGCCTTTAATTTAGAGTCAATTTTTGGTCCACCATTATGGAAAATTCCAGACTCTAAATAGATTGACCTCTTTCTGGATGAGATTCTCCTGATCCTCTCATCTAAAAGATTTTGCCCTAGCGCAGAAAGGGAAAAGACGGTCGTTAAGAAAATAATTAATAGAGTTTTTAGCGAAAGTTTTTTCGTTGGTTTCATTAACCTAAGAATACAAGAAATACGGGGTTTTTGAACACTAAAAACTTTAAACGATAGTTTGGCGTTTTAAAGCGAAAAAGAAAAAGGCTGCAAAAATACCAAGTATAAGTGAGGTCATAGGACCACCTGGACCATCATCATTATCATCACTCATCAAAGCAACACTACCGCAGGCCACAATACTGGCCTCACCTTGTGTTTTTGTTTCAAAGGTTTCCCTAGAAACACCAGTTACAGAGCCAGAAGACTTAACGCTATAAGTCTTTTGCCCATCCATGCACTGTTGGTTTCCCCTAATCGCTGGATAGGAATAATGAGAAAAAACCGGGTATTCAAGTCCACTATTTTGACTGATAAAATAAATGAATTGATAGAAAAGTCTTTCATCCCCATTATTTTCAAAATCAGGAAAATAGAGTCCCTCCAAGGGTTGAGGTGTCGTTGGCAAGAAGACATCAAAATCTACCGGTCTAATTTCAACTTCAAAGAAATTATTTGCACTAACCAAAGGATCCAATAAGATTCTTCCTTTTAAATTTAAATTTGGAATTGAGTCACTATCAAATCCATAACGATAGGAATAAGTAGATGAAGGTGACCTTACCTCTATTTCGTAGGCTACACGAGAATTAAAGTCCTGAGAGATGAGACTAAGGTCTAAATAGAGGTTTCCTGAACTTGCATCTATATGGGTTAAATCAATAGTAAGATTATCCCTTAAGCCGTTAGTAATATCACTAGGAGTAAAAAAGCCAACAAAAGAGTCACCACTTCGATCGGCATCGCCAATAATGAAATCCCCACTACTTCTTCCTTCAAAATAGCCAAGAGGTACATTTAGATTGCATTTAATTGTAACAACCCCGACATCAACTTCACTTGTTCCATCGGTTAGGTCTATTCCTTGTGGATAGCCTTTACGAGAATTATCACACGACTCAAAAAAGCTTCCTTTGAAATCAACAAAGCCGGTGCAGAAGTCTGTCTTTCGGGTTTGATAATAAGATGAAATAGCTTCTTTAATTTTTAAAGGTTTGACATAGATGTAATACAAATCCCCTGTAGGGACTCCGCCAAAAACAAAGTAACCATCTTGATCCGTCAAAGTACTTGCAATAACTCTTCCCTCTCGCGAAGAGATAAGCTGAACATCAGCAGCAAAAATCCCTACGACATTTTCTCCACCTGCTATTTTTCCCTTAATAGTTCCACCCGTAGATGATGAGTAGAGCATATTCTTACCGAGGTGGTCGTCAAATGAAGGAGACCACTGACCTCGAGTCAATTTATAAAACATTGTCGAAAAAGACAGAGATGAATGATCTAGACCGACGAGGTGTCCCATCTCATGAGAAAGGATATCGCCAATAAAGGGTGAAGATGCCTGAAGGTTAGAAAAGAGAACACTATCTTTAATAATGATATCCGATTCAATAATCGCACCGTTTGCTTCACTGTAAACACTTTCAGTTACCGCTAAAATTGAAGAACTTGAAAAATAATTGGGGTCAGTGGAGAAGTAAACATTACTACGACCACTCTCCGGACCACTTGTAGTTGAAATAATTTGTAATTGCGGGCCACCTGACTCATTCCATAGGGATGCTGAATTTGCAGCCCTACTTTCAATACTACTGGACATTATGCCACTTGAATTTGCACCATTTACATAGAGGGTTATTGTTGCGTTTGAGGGCCAGCGAAAATCATCCCCTAGCAGCGTTTTTTGATGAACGAAGGCGAAGGTGTCTTTGACAATTAAAAAGGTGAGGAAGAAAAGAAAGCTAGTTCTCATTTCCTCTGCCCTTAAACAAATGGTTTGAGAAAAATCCTAAAATGCCCAGCCCAAGGACAAACCAAATGACAGGAATTTTCTCATCTTCAGATTCTTCTTGCTCTTTTGCTATAGACGCAGGAGACCTCTTTCTTTTCACTTCAGATTTTCTTCCCTTATCCACATACTTATCAACAACAAGTTTATGAATCGGTTCTCCAAAAGATTCATTCACAAGAGAATCAAACTCATTCATATTTATGTGGCCAACACCTTTCTTATCAGAAAAGACTGCGGCCCTTAAGACTTCCTCTTTACCATTTTTCTCGATTCTAAATTTGGACATGGCCATATTAGGAAGAAGGTACCCAAAGTCACCCTTTTGAACGATGAGAACAACTTCTTCACCTTGATGAAAAACTGGTGTTCCATGAACCTTGTAGACTCTTCCCTGCCAAACACCTCCTGGATAAGTTACTTTAAAATTATGATGGTTAATTATTTCATTTTGGGTAAGGCCAGAGAAACCCTGAACTTTTATCGTGGCTTCTGTTACAACCCTTCCTGTAGGCAGCTTTTTGTAGACCTTACCTAAAAACTTTCCTCGGATGACACCACTAGAATGTTGTAATCTGTCCTTTATAGGGGTTTCTATAAACACCGTGGCCTTTACCTCAAGTCCAGTGACAAGAAGATAGCTAAGCAGGGAAAGTCTTAAGAAGACTGAAACTTTGTTCATAGAGTTCTTATCGGCTCTACGGACAAATACTTTACTAATTAGGTCAAGATAAAATATGTACTTTCAGGCACTTACGACAGGGATATGACGTGAGGAGCTCTTTTTAAGAGAACCGGATTCTGATCAACAATGAAAATGGTATTTCCCTGATGTTTAAGGGAGTCAATAAAATCAAAGATTTTTTCAATTTCTGGAGTGGAAAGACCAGAGCTGATGTTATCAAAAAATAAGAATGAGTTTTCTATCTTAGTAGAAAGCTGAGAAAGAAGCTTAATTCTCATTCGCTCTCCACCTGACAAAGTAGAAAGTGGACGATCCAAGCTCAAGTAAGACAAGTTTAATAACTCTACCAAGCTCCAAAGTTTCTTAAATTTAGGAGTAAGTTTTAACTTTGGAATTATATCCATCATAGGCAGATGAAAAGCTTCATATGCGGTCATCTCTCCATCAGTAATATTGGCAATGAAGGGTTTCAACTTTTTACCAGAACAATCCTCACAAACAAGAATGATATCTTCCAAAAAAGACATCTCAACCTCTTTCGTACCCCTTCCTTCACAAGTCGGGCATCTTCCAAGTTCCGAATTAGGAGAGAAGTGACCTTTTTCCAAAGCGAGTTCTCTACTCACAGGAAGGGCCGCATAGTATTTTCTCACTTCAGGGCTTAGGCCAATTGTTGTGCCGACTGTAGATCTTGAACTTACTTTCCCTAGGCTGGAGTCAAATACAAGAACATTTTCAAATTCAAACTGACTTGAGATTAAATCCTCTCTCACTTCACTCATTAATGTCAGAGGGTCTCCAATATTTTGATATGAAAGCGTGTTAAGAAGAAAGTTCTTACAAAAATAATCTTTCCTATAACCAGAAGAGCCAAAGAGAACCGTTGTTTCCTCTACTGGGATCTTAAAGTTTGGAAAGTCTTCTCCCTCATAGGAAAAAGACTTTATCGTTAGCTTTTTCTTGTTAGTTATCTTTGCTTTAGGGAGTTTTAATGATGGCAAACGAGAGGTCTTCTTTGTATTCCTTTTAGAAGAAACAACTTTACCACCATCTGGTCCAGCACCAGGTCCCATTTCTATGACAAAATCAGAGCAATTTCGAAGATACTCACTATGCTCTACAAGCAAAATTGTATTCCCCTGTTCCTTCACCTTTATTAAATTTTCAAATAAACTTTTCTGCTCTGGCAAAGAGAGGTCAAATGAGGGCTCATCTAAAACGAAAAGTGAGCCTGAGCCTTCATAACTCAGAATTTTTGTTAGTAAGGATCGCTGGTATTCAGAACTGCTCAAGTATTTGGCTTTTTTCCACAATGGTATTGTTGTAAGACCTAAACTTAGAGCAACATCAAGTAAGCTTACAATAGGCTTAGCCCTTCTTTTGAAATCTTCATTCTTTGTTTTTTTAAGAGCGTCAGATAAGTCGTCAAAAAGTTCCTGAGCATTTGTTTTCCAAACCTCTTTGTAAGAATATTTTTCAATCTCTTTAATCTTAAGGTTATGGGTTTTACTATTAACCCGAGTCCCCTCACAAGAGGAGCAAAGCATTTCACTCTTCAGTCTTCTTGAAAAAATCCTTACCGTTCTCTTATACCTTTTTGATTCTAAGTACTCATAACAGGACTTAAGGCCTGGAAATTGCCCTCTTCCATTCTCCAGAATATTCCAAAGTTTCTTTTGCGGCAGCTCTGCAAAAGGTTTGGATACAGAAATTTTTTCCTTTTTTAGCTCTTTGACGAGGTAGGGATAGAGGTAAGAGAAGTGAGAGGACTCCAAAAGAGAAATAGCACCTTCCTCAATAGAAAGGTAGGGATATTTCACAACCTTCTCACGGTCATACTCTAAATTCATTCCATGACCACTACATTCTTCACATGCTCCCGCAGCGTTGTAGGGACTAAACTCAGTTGGTTCTAAGTTCTGCTTTTGTTTTTGAAAAGAGCACTTGGGACACACCAAGGAAGCCTGATCAGGCAAGGGATCCAAATTTTCCTTGCCCTTTATCGTGAAATAAACACTATCCTTAGTGATATTCATTTCCTTTAAACGCGAACTTAATTTAGAGAGAGACTTTCCCTTTAACCTTACAATTTCCCAATAAAGATCTTCTGGATCTAGGTCTCTCATTTGAGAGGACTCAAAGAAAAAAGATCGAGTCGGTGTAGCATCTTGTCCAAAACGTTCTTGATAAAGGCCCCTATCTACCAAAAAGTGATAGGCATATTCATCATTAAAGTAATCTCTCTCTTCCAAATCTTGCATAAAGGCTTCATGCCAATCTAGAGGCTCCAGCTCAATAGAACACTCCGGGCAATACTCCTTTCCAAAATCAAACCATAAACGCTGTAGGAATTCAGAAAGTCCCATTGTATCTGCCAGATTTGGTCTTGACCCAAGAATAGGATTGGACTGAGCAAGGCCCCAAACAGGCAATACGGGATAAATAGAGTCCACATCTGCAGAAGTTGGCATATTCCAAAAAAACTTAACGTCATTTGGTAAAGAATTTAGGTAGCGACGTTTTGACTCAGCTAGGAGTGTATGAAAAGCGAGGGAGGACTTTCCTGATCCCGAAGGCCCATAAATGCAGCTTATTTTATTAATGGGAATGTTGAGATCGACATTCTTGAGGTTGTGGGTTCTCGCCCCCTTAATGATTATATCTTTGCTGCTTTTCACATTAAATTTGTACAGGGATTACATCGTAATGTGGAGTAACAGGATTTAGGCAAAAAAAAAGCCCGGATAAACCGGGCTTTGATTTTTGATATTAACGTTTTGAGAACTGGAAGCGCTTTCTTGCACCAGGCTGACCAGCCTTCTTTCTCTCGACCTTTCTTGGGTCTCGAGTAAGAAATCCAGCTTTCTTAAGCTCTGCTCTCACAGTTGGGTCCATTTTTAGAATGGCCCTAGCAATTCCATGTCTAATCGCACCAGCTTGACCTGTAGTACCACCACCACGAACATTGATTTTAAGATCGTATTTATCAGCTACCTTAAGAAGGTTCATTGGTTGATTAACAACGTAACGATCAGTTGCTTTTGGGAAATATTCCTTAATATCACGATCATTAATTGTGATTTGACCTTTTCCTGAGTCAGCTAGGTAAACTCTAGCAACAGATGACTTCCTTCTACCAACAGTATGAGCTTCGTATGTTTTTCCTTTCGCAGCCATTACAACTTTCCTTTACGCTTAATTACAGTTTGAGTTCTTGAGGGTTTTGAGCTTCGTGCTTGTGCTCAGTTCCGGCATAAACTTTTAGCTTAGTAAGCTGTTTACGACCAAGAGAGTTCTTAGGAAGCATACCTTTAACAGCGGCCATCAAAACTTTTTCAGGCTGTCTGCCAAGTTGCTCACGAGCAGTACGCTGCTTAAGACCACCAACATATCCAGAGTGTCTGTAATAAACTTTGTCATCTAGTTTGTTACCAGTGAAAACAACTTTATCAGCGTTAACAACAACAACGAAATCACCAGAATCAGTGTGGGGAGTATACTTGGGATTAAGTTTGCCTCTTAAAACATCAGCAATCTTAGTCGCAACACGACCAACAGTTTGCCCTTCAGCATTAACCAAGTACCATTTTTTATCAGCGTCAGCAGGTTTCAACACGAACGACTTTTGAGTGTACATAATAACGTCCTTCACTGGCTTAAAAGCCATAAGTCCACAATTTATATAGGTAGGTGTTTATAATAGAAAATTGGGCCTAACGTCAAGAACGGATTGGCCCACTAGTGCTAAAAATACCCGATACTAAGGTTGAATCTTCCAAAGGACTCACGCCCCCCGTCAACAAACCTTTCCCTTTTCAGCTTAATCCCATAATCAAAGTCCAAAGTACCAACTGGGGTGAGGAATTTAAAGGTTAAACCCGTGGAAGTACGTAGATCTGAGGGTCTAAAAGTATCTACAAATATTCGGCCCGCATCAAAAAATGGCCCAAGAACAAAAGTATCATTTACGTAGTATCTTGGCTCAAATTTAAAGTTAGCAAAGAAGGCTTTACCTTGAACCCTCTGGGTAATAATATCTTCACCACCATCTAACCTATTGATTTCATTGTCGGCATAGCCCCTTACAATATCAAAACCATCTAGCCTAAAGACCTTAATCGAAGGAATATAACCCCTCGTGCGTATCGTTCCGTCATCATTAGTACCGGCCGCTTGGTCCGCGTAGTTTTGCTGTAGACCCGCAGCAACACTAAAAGCGAAAACAAAGTTTTTCCCACCAACCGGTATATAAAAGCGGTTACGACTAATGACCTTGGAAAAATTAATTTCAATAGAATCATCTTGCTGAGAGCCAAAATAAGGGTTAGCGAACTCCCAGTTGAGACCAAAGTAAGCGCCTGAGCGAGGTGACACAGGACTGTCTCGAAAATCCAGAGTAATCCCGGGTGTGAGACTTCCAATTTCAAAAGTTGCCCGGTCCTTTGCCTCCGTTGCGTCGAATTGGCGTATTCTCTCATATTGATACTTTAATGAGACACCAAGGTATCGATTAATCTGCTTAGTCAGTTGAGGAGAAATCCTCAAAATATCAGCATCAAAACTAAAGAACCTTCTTCTTTGAATAGAAAAGTTTCCACTGAAATCTGCAAAATTTAATAAATAAGGATAGCGATAGTTAAGGCTTAAAATCCCCTCTATCTTTTGAGACCTTTCAGCGGCCCTTCTTTGATCAAACTGGCTAAGGCTAAACCGCCTGTTAAGCTGGAGTTTAAATGTTCCGGAATCGTTCATTCCTGAGAGGTTTGTTCTTGAAAGAGTAAAAGAAAGCTTGGCACCAATATCTGTTCGAAAGCCTGGCGCGATCTCACCTCTACCAAACTTCTTCTCCTGCACTTGGACAATGAGATTAGTAAGGTTTTCGACATCTTCAGTGAGTTTATTAGTTACAACCGGCAAAACCTGAACTTTAGCAAAGAGACCCAAAGCATTTATTCGGTCTCTAATACCTTTGATTCGCTCAGGTGTTACAATATCTCCCTTCTCAAGCTTAATCTCTCTAAGAAGAACAATATCTTTAGTAACCTTGTTACCACTTAAAACAACATTATCAAGAATCGTAACCTTACCTGTCTTAAACTTAAGAAGGAGATTACTTTTGGTGTAGTTAGACTCATAAGTCACAACATTATCATCATTAAGGTTAGTAATAGTGGCGTAGAAGTAGCCCTGCTCACGCAATTTATCTAAGGCCCTACCTAAGTCAGCCTCTAACTCGATAACATTAAGAGGCTTGCCAGTTTTGTTAATCATCCCATCCAGAATCATTGGCCGAATAGACTTTGGGACTCCTTGCAACTCAATTTTATTCAACGTGCTCTGTTGGCGTTCCTTAATTGAGTAGGTGACTTCAGCTTCTTTTTCATCAGTGGAAAAGACGAGTCTTGGCTTGGAGACTTCTACAAAAACATAACCCCTTCTCAGATAATAATTTTTTAAAATTGTGGTGAAGCTTTGGAGGTAGCCCTCATCAAGAAAATCTCTATTTGCAAGCACACTACCATTTGAATAATAAACATCTTTTAACTTATCGATATCGAGGGCCAAATTCCCTTTAAAAGACAGCTTTGTTAATTTTACCTTTTCTCCTTCATAAATATTAAAAAAGTAAGAGGTAACCTTATCGCCATCGATAGTTTTACCATCTCTACGGTAAAGCTTTACTCGCGTCCCATAAATACCGCGCGAAACATACGCTTTCTTAACGACCGCTTTTAGGTCCTCCGGGCGGACGATTGTCGTTCCTTCTTCAATAGATTTTTTAATTAGAAGAAGAAGATTCTCCTTGGTGTAAACTTTATTGCCATAGAAAGCGAATTGCAGTCTTTCTCCGAGGTCAATATCAACCGCGACTGAAACCTTATTCCCCTCCTTACTTTCATTTAACTTAATTTTTGCGCTAACAAAGCCTTCTTTCTTCAATTCGTTTAATATGTTATCCAAAAGTAACTTAAACTTAACACGGCTAAAGGGTTTTCCGGAAAGCTTCTTTAAGGGAACAACAAGCTCACCAAGAAGGATATTAAGTTCTTTTGTAAAATCGACCTTCTCTAACACTAACTTATTTTTGTAACCCACCTCGACTTGAAGACTGACATCCCCTCTGTTTGTCTCCCTTGGAGTCACTTTAAAGGTTGGATCAAGATAACCCCTCTCCTCAAGCCAATAAAGAACTCGTTCCTTTGATTCATTAATATCAGACTCATTATAGAAAACACCTTCTTGAAGCTGTGATATCTTAAGGACCTGTTCATCATCAATATCAGAAGGTGTTATAAGATCAATATTTCTAACGACTGACTTCCTTTCAATCATAAAAATAATATTATTCTTACTTTTAAACTCAACACGGAAGTAGTTAATACTCTTATCTAGAGCTAGACCTTTTAAAACTCCTTTATCGTGGACCTGCTTTTCATCAAGCTTTTCGACTCTCTGTCTAATATCTTCACATTTATTCTCTGGCACACAAAGAACCGTAACCTCTGCAAAGGCAGAATTTAAGAAAAGGATGAATATCGCCAAAGGCAATAGTTTTAAAAAGACCATTGATACTTTACATCAGCCCCAACCGAGTCAGGTAACTCCTGTTCTAACTCGTCATTAGACCTAACTTCATACACTCCTTCTAAGGACCATGATTTATTTATCTTATAATTAACATTCATTTCCTGACTTTGATCAACACTACCGCCCACAGTACTACTAAGTGATAAGTTGACCTTTTTAGAAACTCTTTTTTGTACTTTTAAAACTGTAGATGAACGAAAACGGTTACCACCAGCACGGTCGTCGGTTCGCCCCTCAAGTAGGTTGTTTTCATCCTCAATAAATTCTGGTTGAATTGAAAGTCTTACCCCGAGGCTATCATTTAATGACTGATTAATTTTCAATTGATCCATGATCAGACTACCAATACTGAGTGTTGTGACAGATTGGCGCTGACGGTCTCCCAGGTTTCTCGAAACATCACTCGTAACCCCCAAAGTTAAAAGTGACAAAATATCCTCTTGAGATAACGGTGGGTTACTTGTCATTTCGACATTCATATTATCGGCAGGGCCATTTAGGTTAATATAGACGTCATAGTCATTTATCCTGGCAACACCACTAAAACGTAGCTCAGGTCTTTCTTTACGGGCTCCATCTATGAAACGGACAAGCCCCTCAGAAAGAACGAACTCGTGTCCTTTAAAGAGAAATTTATTCTCTGGGTTTTCGATTAGTAGCTCACCATTAAACTTAGGGCTAAAAATACTACCGAAAATCTTAAGATTTCCTCCCAACCCAATATCGATCATGCCATTTTTGATTTGAATAGGTGAAAAGGAGTTTAGAGAAATGTCTGTATTGATAAAACTCACATTGCCTTCTAAATAGCCAACTGGAATAAATCGCTGATAGCTTTCACTATTAATCGCAGAGGATGCAAGATCATTCATCTCATCAATGACTTCACCTCGTATAATCGCCAATGCACCGGATAGGTCATAAGGAAGAGACTTGCCATTAAGGGCCAACTCACCCGAAACCACGACTCCTGATTTTTTCAGGATGGGAAAGCGCGACTTTTCAACATTAACGAGTAAGTTCACTTCAGGAAAAGGGAATTTAAATTTTACTGATCCTCGAGCATTAATTTTTCCGTTGCCATAAACACCATTGGCACGTTTTACAAGCAATACATTATCCTCAAGAAGAACCGTAAAGTTGAAATTTGAAAATAGCCCAGGCAAAGCCTTGGCCTTAAAACTCAAACCTTCACCCTTTAGCTTTAAAAACTGATTAAGGTTCTTCAGACTACCGACCAGAAGATGTTCCCCCTCGATAAGCCCTTGAGATTTTTCCACATTTTCAGTTACGAGCTCGGTCATTGAGCTATTTATTAAAAACTGATGCTTTAAACTGAATTTAGACTCCAGACTTCCCGTCCCTTTAGACTTGAGAAAGATTCCTTGCCCCTCAAGTGAATAATCCCAATCCTTAAAAGATCCTTCTGAAATTTCTACCTTTAGGGGTTTCTTAAGACGGTTAATTCGTACTCCGGGATAGGAGAAATTAAGTTGGTCTAAGGTCGCAACTAAGTTTAATTTTGAAAAATCCTCAACATAGAAATCAGAGTTCATTGTTGCGGCCATTTTCCCACGAATAGCTTGATTTAAAATATTATGCTTTCCAAGTACGCCAGCAAAACTTTTGAGGTTTGGTGTATTTAACTTAAAACTCAATGCACTCTTCTTCGACTTTTTTCCTGAAAGATTAAGATACCCCTCTCCCTTGAGCTCGCCACCAAGAATAGAGGTTGTGAAAAAAAGATCATTCTTATTGTTATAGACGGTGAGAATCGAGTCATTTAGACGGACATTTTCTACAGAACTATTCGTTAATCTAATATGAGACCTAGAGCTAAAAACCTTTTTATCACCAACCCCGTAAAACTCTCCATACGCATCACCATCTAAACCAAGGTTTAAAAACCTATAGTAATAAACGTCCTTAACTCGGAGGTTAGCGAGGGTTCCTCTATACGAGTAGCTACCATCACCTAGGTCGTATTCACCTCCTCCGCTTAAAGTACCTGACACTTTTTTAAATTTTAATTTTTCAAACTTCATCTTGTTATTATCAAGACTGTAAGTTCCAGATAGTGACTCAATATCTTCAGAAAGAATCAAGATATTAGATGCCTTTAAATCACCTTGAACTTTCATCAGGGGAATGCTTAGTCCTCCACGCAAGATGACATCTGTGCTGTAGTTAAAGCTAGTGTATTTTAAATATTTCATGAGAGGGTCAAAAATAGGCTTTAAGGCGACAGAGGAGTCTTTGAGACTGCCCTTTTTAATTGAAAACTTCATATCGAGAGCATCTTTTTTACTCTTAAAGTTTATAGAACCACCGCCATCATATTCCAAACCTTCATAATTTCCTTTAAGGCCAATCAAGCGAAGAAAAGCATTCTTAAGAGAATAGTTCAAAGTTCCAGAGATATTGCCCAAGTTGAAGCCAAGCATTTTAAATTCAGCCAAGCTAAGTTTGAATCCGAAATTAACATCATTGAGAGGACCTTTTATTACTCCCTCTACGGGTCCTCTACCAGATAGGGCGAGACCTGCGAGGGGACCAAAGGCATCAAAATCAACTTTACTAGTATTTAACATCGATATATCAACACCACTTCCATCAATGGTCCCAACCAAATTGAGATCACTATTCTTAAACGATAATGTTGTATCGAGTTTTACCTTGCCATCATAGGTGACATCAATTTGAGACCCTGCTCCCAAGAAGACTTTTGGGTTAATCAAAATATTCTTTTGATCATCACTTAGAAGCCTAAAGTCTTTTACTTCAAATCCCTCAAATGTTTTTACTTGTAATGATTTTTCTCTTAAAGATAAGCGAAAGGGGCCACTTAACTCGGCCTTTGCTCTTTCTAGGGCAGGCAAGAAGAAAAAGATGTCGTTAGTAAAAATATCCTTGGCCTCTATAAAGGCCTCGGGCCATATGAGCTTTCTTGTTTCAAAATTAAATATATCAAGGGACTGAGATAACTCTAGATATCCTTTTCTTTGCCAGGCTTTTGCCGAGAGAATTCTTAGGTTGTTATCTTGAAGACTTAGCTTTCCTCTTAGTGCCCCGAAGTTAAAAAATGAGCTTGAGAGCCCTGATCCCTTTACATCCACTTCACCACTTGGCTTCCTAAGTGGTCCTTCAAGACTAGCCGTTAGTCTCAAACTTCCTGTGGGCAAGAGCTTCTTATTGACCATGTTCTCAGGAATAACTTTTCTCAGTTTTTTTAAATCGACAAAGGAATCAATCTTAATTCCTTGGAGCTCCTCACTAGTGAGCAATTTGCCCGTTAAGTCAAAGAAACTGTTTTCTGCAAGCAGCCTTAAGTTTTTAAAGCGAAAATTATCTCGGGTTATTTGCACCTGGCCTTGAGCGCCGTTAACCCTCAAGTCGTTGAAATAGCCTAGTCCCAGAGACTTAAACATCTTTTCCTCAAAGGCCAAAGAAAACTCTGTCATAAGAAGGTTAGGAAAAAAGCCCACCCTGGCTCCAATTACTTGGAGTTCGTAGTCTTCAGCATTCAGAATTGAGTTACGCACTTCTATTCCCCGAAGCTTAAAGGGAAGCCTTGAACTTAAGGTCTTTTTATAGGCGGGAAATATATCTTTCCATACGAACTCATTTCCCTCCCCTTTTTTTGGCGCAGGCAAGTAAATGAGTGCATCTTTGAGTAGAATATTTCCAATACTAAAATCTTTTGAAAAGATATCTCTGAAACCAAACTCTAAACCTAAATTTCCAGCTGTTAGGTATATGTCCTTATACTCCAGTTCGATGTTAACTACACGAGTTGCAAGAGGAACAAGGCCTATTTCAAAATTTTTAAAAGTTACACTTAGTCCATACCTTTTATGCAACTCCTTGCTTACTTTTTCATTAACAAGACTGCCAAAGCGCTCAGTTTGAATAAACTGCCACGTGATAGCAACAACTGCCATCAACAATGAAATCACAAATAAAAAAACCTTATTAGTTTTTTTCAATTGCTAAAAGCCTTTGGTTAGTTAGTCTGTAGTTTGGATAACGCTTGGCGATATCATTAAAAAGCTTATGAGCGATATCATATTTTTGGAGTTTCCAGTAGCTTTCCGCTCTTAAGTATTGAAAAGC
Organism: Bacteriovoracia bacterium; assembly: GCA_030427595.1. GTDB lineage: Bacteria > Bdellovibrionota > Bacteriovoracia > Bacteriovoracales > Bacteriovoracaceae. The sequence continues at coordinate 22,196 of JAUIBX010000017.1, forward strand.
AAGTCTTTCCTCTTTAACCAAGGGGACCTGGGCTAAAACATCTTCAACAAGGTCCCTGGCCTCAAAGAAACGTTCTGCTGCAATTAATGTTTCTACTTTTAGATAATCTAAGTTTACTTTTTCTCTATCCGACAAACGCCTTTTGTCCACCCTTTCAATTATTTCAAGTGCTACCACAGGCAAGTTTATAAGATTAAATCCGACAACCATGTCTTCGTAGTTTTCTTGAAGGAAATTGTAGTCATAGTGTTTTACTAAACTCTGAAATTGAGCCTCTGATGAATCATCATTACTTTTATCCCCAGAATACTTTTCAATATCTTTTAATAGTGCCTGGTAACGCTCAACAGACCCTAGTTCTGGATTTTCCTCATGACTTTCCAACAAGCCCGCCAAAATGGGGTGACCTGGCTCCATTTTTTCTAATCGGTACGCTAACTTAAGGGCCTCAGCCTTCTTTCCTGACTTCACAAGAAAATTTATATCTCGCTCTAGTTTTTTAACTTCATCTTCTTCCTTGCTTTGAAAGAGGTCTTCACCAAAGTCAAAGTTATCCGTCGTCAGAGCTTCTCTTGGCATTTGCATCAAATATTTGTCTGCAAGCTCTTCATCCCCAACAAACTTAGCTATTTCATGAGCTAAAATAGGTAGTTTATATTTTTCTGAGAGAGTTAGAGTTTGTCTTATTAGATCTTGATCAATATTGTGAGTCAGCCAAAAATCAAGACATAGCTTGATAAAAGACTTTTTTGATAAAATAAAAGGCGTATCTTCCTCTACCAGCTTTTCCCAGAGTAAACTTGTTAACCGACTAGACGAATGCCAGTATTTGGCGTCATGACCTATTAAATCGAATGCAAGCTGATATATTTCTCGCTGATCTCTTTCATTTAGTTCAGACCAAGTTTCTATTTCTTTTTCTACTGCTGAGATATTTCCGGATAAAAAATGGGCCCGGAAACTCCAAGAGCTAATATCTTGCTGGGAGAAAATTGTTCGATGATCATTTAAGAATTTTAGTATCTCGTTACTTAGCCTTCTTCTTCCAAGCTCTTCGAGATATTGTTGAGCCCTAACTGTTGAATTTGAGACATCACCAGAATTGATCAGAGACAGGAATTGTTTTTTCAGATATTGAACATCACCAGAATCATTAAAAAGCTTTTCAAAAAATAACTGGGACTTATCAAAAACCCCTAATTCAAAATAGTGATTGGCAAGAAAGTTAAGAGTCTCTGATGTTGTTTCCTTTCCAAGAACCTCATTTATTCTTTCTATTTTTTCACAACAGAAGACCTTGAGCTCATCAGAAAGAGCATCTTCCTTTAAAGATAATTCGAATAATTCGAGTGCCTTAAAAAAGTTACTTCTCTTTAAGTTCTCTTTAGCCTGTTCAAAGTATTTCAATGCAATGCCATCCTTGGCAAAATAGTCTAACTATTTAATTTTACTGCATTTTATTGGCTAAAAAGTTGGTCGAGTAATTATTGCCTCTGAAGGCCTCATCTTTCAAAATATCCAAATGAAGCTCTTTATTTGTTTGAATTCCTTCAATAACTGTTTCGTCTAAAGCGCGAATCATTCTATCCAAGCAAGATAGTCGGTCTTTTCCTGTAACGATAATTTTAGCTATCATCGAGTCATAAAATGGCGGCACCTTGTAACCAGAATAAATAAAATCATCTACGCGAACACCAAAACCCGCCGGTCTATGATAGTGGACAATTTGACCCGGAGATGGAGCTCCAGTGTAAGGATTTTCAGCATTTATACGGCACTCAATTGAGTGACCCATAAACTCGATATCATCCTGAGCCATTTCAAGCTTATCGCCTTGAGCAACTTTTATTTGTTGAGCAATTAGGTCAACTCCTGTTCTTTGCTCAGTTACAGGATGTTCAACCTGAATACGGGTATTCATTTCCATAAAATAAAATTTTTGCTCGTCCTGATCATAGAGGTATTCAACAGTACCTACTGAATCATACCCAACATGTTCTGCTAACCTCACGGCCGACTGACAAATTTCCTGACGCTTCTCTTCGGTTAATACCGGACAAGGACTCTCCTCGACCACTTTTTGAAAACGCCTTTGAACAGTACAATCCCTTTCGCCAAGGTGGATAACATTCCCATGTTTATCGGCAAGGATCTGCACCTCTACGTGACGTGGGTTAGTGATAAACTTTTCAATAAAGAGAGTATCATCACCGAATCCAGCCTTCGCTTCAGTCTTTAACCTTTGAATACTAACTAAAAGATCTTTTTCCTCATCGATGCGCTTCATCCCGCGACCACCACCACCAGCGGACGCCTTGATCAAGACAGGGAAGCCCATCTCGTGAACTCGCTCAACGATTTCTTTATCTGAAAGTTCATTTACTTTAATTGGTTTTAATATAGGCAGGCCTGCAGCCTCCGCGATTTCCTTTGAGAGAATCTTATCACCCATTTTTTTAATGCAATCGGTATTAGGTCCTATGAAAGCAACTTTCCACTTCTCACAAAGTTGAGCGAACTCTCTATTCTCACTTAAGAATCCAAAGCCTGGGTGAATAGCATCGGCCCCTGTAATTTCAGCAGCAGAGAGGATTGCCGGAATATTTAGATAGCTCAATGATGATTTTGCTGGCCCAATACAAACAGACTCATCCGCTAACTTAACGTGAAGTGAATGTTCGTCAGCGGTTGAGTGGATACAAACCGTCTCGAGACCCATTTCCCTACAGGACCTTAAAATACGGATAGCAATCTCTCCTCGGTTTGCGATCAGAACTTTTTTAAATTTCATGATTGCCGCCTAAGGTTTAATACGAAATAAAACTTGGCCAAACTCAACATAGGTTTCGTTTTCAACACAAATTTCTACAATTTCGCCTTCCACTTCACTTTCGATCTCATTCATAATTTTCATGGCCTCAACAATACACATTGCTTGGCCCTTGGAAACTCTATCACCTGGCTTCACATAAGGATCAGCATCAGGTGAACTCGATCTATAAAAAGTCCCAACAAAAGGTGACGTGACTTCAAGCAAACCTGATTGACTTGCCGGCGCTGACGCTGAAGAGGCAGCTGACGAAGCTGCAGCTTGAGGAGCGGCAGCTGGTGCTGGCATATAGACAGGAGTATCTCCGCCAAGCTTGACGGAAATTTTCACATCTCCACTTTCATACTTAAGCTCAGAAACACCTGCTTCTTTTGCATATTCAACGAATTCTTTAACTTTATCTAATTTCATAATCTACCGCCTAAGAGTTAACTCTCTCTACGTATTCACCTGTTCGAGTATCTATTTTTAAAACTTCACCTTGCTTGATGAAAAGTGGGACATTTATTTGAAGACCTGTTTCCATAACGGCTTTCTTTGTTCCACCCGTCGCGGTGTCACCTTTTAAACCAGGGTCCGTTTCTTCAACCTTCAAATTTACAAAGGTTGGAGGTTCAATAGAAATAGGTTTTCCATTGTAATAAAGTACACTTAGACGGATACCTTCTTGTAGATAATATTTCATATCACCTACTTGGTCCGTTCTTACATGGATGGTTTCATAGCTTTTTTGATCCATGAAGTTAAAGCCATCTTGGTCAGAGTACATGTACTCAACCTCTTTTTCTTCAAGGTCTGGTTTAACAACACCAGTCGATACGCCTGATTTGTAAGTTCGCTCAATAACACTTCCATCCTCTAAGTTCTTAAGCCTTACCTTAACAAAGGCCGAGCCCTTACCAGGATTTGTGAAATCTGACTTAACAATGGCATAAGGTTTACCGTCGACCTCAACCTTCAAGCCTTTCTTTAAATCAGTTGTTTGAAACTCCATTAAAATCTCCTAATATTTTTCAAATAGCTGTTTAAAAGCCAATAAGTAACTATATTTTCCAAAGCCCTCAATGACACCATCGCTAGCACCAGTGGTTATTTTCGTCTTACGAAAATCCTCACGGGCATTTGTATTTGATAAATGAACTTCAATTTTTTTGCCATTGAATGCTTTGAGAGCATCGTAGATAGCAACGCTCGTATGAGTGAAAGCAGCGGGATTTATAATGATGGCATCTCTTCCATCACGAGAAGCTTCTTGAATCCAGTTAATGAGGTCGGCCTCACTATTGGATTGCTTCCAAACAGCGGTAAACTTTAAGGCCTTTAGCTCATCGTTTACAAAATTTTCAATGTCTTGGAGGCTCTCTTTTCCATAAACTTCGGGCTCTCTAGAACCCAATAGGTTTAAGTTTGGCCCACCTAAAACGAGGATATTCACCAGCACCACTCTTAATTAATTAGTGCATGACGCTATCAAGTTGATATTAGAATTGTAAAGGAACATGGAATAAGGAATAGATCTATAAATTCAGGTATTTAGCCTGTCCTCTGCTCGACTTCTCAGCATTCCCGCGAAATCTTGTAGCACCTCGGCAACCTTATCAGGCTCAACCGTCTCGTTTGAACCATTAACCGATTCTTCAGGAACACTCTCAGCAACACTTAATGATGTGCTATCAAAGGCGGCCATAAGGTTTTGGCGCCCCTCATCATCTACAATCGAGCTCTCTTGCGCTTCTTCTGCCTTGAGTTTGTTCAACCTTTTTAGAGTTTCTTCATTGTCTGGCTGAATTTCCCTTATTTTTTCAAGGAGCTCTACTGCCTTTTCTTTGTGACCTTGCTTCAAGTAAAGATCAACCAGTGTGTGGGTAATAACGGGTACGGGTTCATCTTGAGGAGCTTCTTGAGTAACCTCAGTTTCTTCTACCTCTTCAAAACCATCCGTTTCCTCAGCAGACCACTCATCAATTTCTCTTGCCTCAATATAATCATCCGCGTCTGCATCACCTTCAGACTGATTGAGATCTACCTGGACCCAATCATCTAAGCTCTTATCAAGCTCAGGACTTGGCTTTAAATCCTCCACATTGAACTGAACATCCTGAGGAGGATTGTAAATTGGCTCTTCTTCAAGTTCCCTTTCTAGCTCCAACACTCTTTGTGCCGACTCTTGGTCTTTCGGTTGTAAAAACAGCAGATACTTAAAGGTATCAAGCGCCTCTTCTTTGTTGCCTGTTAATATTGCACTTTCGCCAAAGAGTTTCTGTAGCTTTATGTTGTCCCTATTTTGAGAAACAAGTGGGCGCAAAGTTGAATAAGACAGATTTACTTCACCCTTATCCATATAACATTGGGCCAATGTTAAATAACCAAGGAGATAGTCAGGATTGTAGCGTAAGCCCTTTTTTAAAACATTAAAGGCATTCTCAAGAAGACCAACCTTTCTGTAAGCTTCTGCGAGTGGAGCAAAAACTCGCGAGCGAGGATCTGCCTCTAAAAGCTTCTCATATTTGATAATCATTGGACTTAAGTTTGAATCAACCACCCTTATGTCCTCTCAAGCAGGCCTGCTTCCTCTTGGTTAATAATACGAGGTGTAATAAAGATAATAATTTCCCTTTTAGATGTTTGTGGCTGCCACTGGTTTCTAAAAAGCCAACCGAGGATGGGAATATCTTTTAAATAGGGAATACCGGAGATTGTTTCTCTCTTGTTGTACTCATAGACTCCACCAATAACTATAGTAGACCCGTTATCAACTAAAACATTCGTTTCAACTTCATTACCCGTTTTGTTAGGTGGAAGCTGAACACTGACTCGATCTGCAAAGTCTTCTTTTATGATTTTCACACGCATTGAAATAGACCCCTCATTCGTAATTTGAGGAGTAACAGCGAGTTCAAGAATTGCCTCTGCCGTCTCAGCACCAGTCGTTGCAGTATCCCCTGCACCGTTAACGACAAGATAAGATTCTGTTCTTGTTGTTCTAAGACGAGCCTCTTGCTTATTTTGGGTCACAACTTTTGGTGATGAAATAATTTTACCTTTTGATTCTGTCTCTAAAAGTTGAAGCCTAAAGTTCAGATCAAATACTCGTCCAAATTGAGAGACGGACAGGTTCATTACACCAGCATTAGTGTCATCCAAAAGACCGCCGGCCGTATTAAAAGAAAAGCCTGGGCCTCCATTTGTAGTACCCCCTGTAGCGATTTGTCCCACAGGCTGAAGATCAACGGCTTGCTGACCAATAGGGTCGTAGCTTAAGCCTAATCCGTTTTCAAGACCTAGGGACTTTGAATAGTTTTCACTCACTTCAACGATACGCGATTCAATGAGTACCTGAGGGGTTTGTGTATCCAGAGTTTCAACAATTTTTCTAATCTTTTCAATTACGTCAGGAGTATCTTTTACTATGAGTGAGTTTGTTCTTAAGTCTTCACTTACCTTTCCTCTATCTGGCGTCAGATACTCATTAAGAATACGAATAAGCTCTGTTGTATTTGAGTAACTTAAGGGGAAAACCTTTGTTACGAGAGGTTCTTGCTTAATGTTAAGAAGCTTGGCCTCTGCTTCTTTTTGCTTGTCTTTGGTCGCAGTCTCCAATGACTGAATCATGAGGATAATTCCGTTTTTTCTCGCCACCAACTTATTAAGACCAAGAATTGTATCCAAAGCCTGATCCCAGGGAACATTGGTTAGGTTTAGAGTTAAGGGTGGAATAGACTTGATCTCATCTGTCATGATGATGTTAAAGCCTGAAGCCTCAGCGATCATTTTTAGGATCTCTTCTACAGGAAGGTCCTTAACATTAATTGAGATTTTCTTTCCAATATATTTTTTTCGACCAGAAAGAGTTAAGTTTTCGAGGATGTCACTAACAGAGTCGGACTTAGGAACAGAGAGCTTTCCAACCTTACTCTCGTTTTCGTTGACTTTATCCTCATAAGATTTTGATGCTGCAACATCTTGCTGATCAAAAACTCCAAATCTATTTTCAACTTCAAGAACAATCCTGTTGGCCTTTCTCTTAAGGATTGACCGCACATTATCTCTTAGTTGAACAGCGATTCTAATATCATCCTCTGAGCCAGGCTTAGGATATGCTGACACAAAAACAACACTTCCAGAAAACTCAGAAGTATCAAAGGCTCGCATGACTCTTTCAGTAGCCTTAGCCCCTTTGATATCTAAAATTATTTGCTTGTCTTCAACGACTGCAAATTTCTTAGCAGGGACTTCATTACTATCTAGAACGACCTCTAACTC
>JAUIBX010000018.1 GCA_030427595.1 Bacteriovoracia bacterium
AAGAGCGCCTCTTAAGAGAGAACCCCACTGAAGATCTTAAAGGGCAAGAGCTTCTCCTTCATGTTGAATTTTGGGATGAACCCATGGCCCTCGACTTTCCAAGGGGGAACTGGACGGTACTTGTTGGCAAAACGGGCTGTGGTAAATCAACAGTTCTTACTCAGGTCGCCGACATTTTAAGACTGCGCCGTGAGAATATCTCATATGTGGCCCAAGACCCTTATCTCTATAACGATAGCGTACTCAATAATATTTTCCTTGGTCAGGACCAAACCAAAGATCGCGTCGATCAGGCCTATGAACTCCTTGTTCTCTTTGGGCTCGATTATCTGGCCTCTAGTAAAGAGGCCCTCCTTTCCATGGAAGTAGGGGAAAAGGGCAAGAGGCTCAGTGGTGGACAAGCGAAGCGGCTGGCCCTCGTTCGTAGTCTTATGGCCCGAGCGGATATCCTCATTTGGGATGATCCCTTCTCGTCAGTGGATGTGATTTTAGAGAAGAAAATTATTGATGAACTAAAGAATTGGCAGGCGCTCTCAGATAAAACCATTATTCTATCGAGTCACCGAGTGACGACCGTTAGAGCTTGTGATCAAGCGGTCTACCTCGATAGCAATAGGGGATTGGTGGAAAAGGGAGAGGTCGATAATTTACTTATGCCGAATATGGAAACCTATGACTACTTCAAGCAGCAGATGGTCTAGCTATTTTTTCTTTGAAGGGGGAAGGCGCTTTCTCTTTGCGGTCTTTCTGTGCCTCTTAGGCTCGGCCTTCTTAGGAGCTTTGACGCCTCAGAAAATTTCTGAGCTGGCAAAGAACTATGCTGTTAAAGAAGATTTCTACAACACTATGTGGTCTCTAACTGCGATCTTTGTTGGTGTTTACGTCAATCGTGTTTTCTATCAATTGAGTGTGAATAAATATATCCAGCTTTTAATGCAAAATACTCGCTCTCATTGTTATGAGAAATGGCTGCACACTTATGATGTTAAAACGGCTAAAGACAGCCGAAATGAGCGCTATCCTCAAGGCGAAGTCATTTCGAGAATCATGAATGATACGGAGTCTTTGCGAGAGCTTATGACTTCCGGAACTTTCGGTATCTTTATTGATATTTTCTTTGTGGCGTCCTGTCTGATTAGCTTTGTCACCCTTAATAAGGTGTCTGGTTTAAGTCTTTCCATCGCTGAAGTCGTCGCTGCCCTTCTTTTGATTTGGGGCTCTCGTTATATGAGGAAAGTCTTTATGGATGTGAGAAAGTCTCGTGCGGATATGAGCCGCCTTCTCTCTAATATGGTGGGAGGGATTAAAGAGACTTACTACACTCGTCATGAAAATTATGCTTCCAAGAGGGGAGAGGTGGTCTTCCAAGACTTTCTTACCAAACAGTTAACGGCCAATATTTGGGATGCGGGTTATTACTCCACTGCTGAAAGTCTCTATCCCATACTTTTGGCCTTTGTGGTTTTCCTCTTTCCCTATTCGGCCATCACTGAAGCCGCCATTATCTTTGCTATTGTTGATCTTATCCAACGCTCAATCGGCCCAGTAAAGGACGTCGCTGCTAAAATCGCCAATATTCAAAGGGCGTATACAGGTCTGCAAAGGATTGATGAATTCCTTGAAGACCTTGAATCGGGATTAAGCTCACGCGGCTATGAAACCAAAGGAAATATTGAACTCAAAGAAGTCCTTGTGGATATTAAGTATTTTGAATATCCCCGTAAGGCGTCTCAAGAAAATGAGGTGCCTTTTAACCTCAAGGATATTCGCTTTAGTGCAACTCCAGGTCAGCTTGTGGGGATTGTTGGCCTATCTGGATGCGGAAAATCAACACTACTTAATATGATGGCCGCCAATATTGTTCCCGGTGAAGGGGGCATCTTCTTCAGAGGAAGCGATCGAACCCTTTTTTTTCCCGGTGAAAATGTAGAAGACATCATCGGTTATCGCGAACAAGTGGGAATTGTGAGTCAGGACTCTCATATTTTCTCAGATACCGTGGCCTTCAATATCACCATGGCCCGTGAAGTTCCCGAGAATTTTAATGAGTTTTGGAAGAGTGTTTGTGAGCAAATTCCTTATGTGCGCCATTGGGGTCTTAAGCCTGAAGATAAGCTTGATCAGCGGGGCCTATCGATGGGCCAAAAGCAGCTCTTGGCAGCGATCCGTTCCTGTTATCTTAAGAAACCAGTCGTGCTCTTTGATGAAATTTCATCAGGCCTAGATGGAGAGCTGGAACTTGCCCTAAGAGAAATGGTTCTTCTTATTCAGAAAAACTCACTGACATTTATTGTGGCCCATCGTCTTGAGACGGTGAGAGAGGCCGATATCATTATCGTCTTAGAAAATGGTCGCTTGGTTGACTCGGGGTCCCACCAAGTTCTTGCTGAACAGTCTGACGTCTACCGTCAATTTCTTGCGGAACTATCGCATTCTAAAGTCCAATAGGTTATTATTTCAGGGATTTAATTAATTTTGGACCAATGGAGTGCGTTCTATGAAAAAAACCATGAAGACATTCTTGTCTCTCTTAGGGGCTTTGGCCCTCAGTCTTGGCCTCTTTATCTCTTGTACAAAAGAAGCAGATAGCAAGCCTCAATTTATTTTCAAGCCTGCGCCCAATAAGACAGTGGCCGCAAAAGTTAATGGTAAAGAGCTCACCTATGATGAGTTGTTAGAAGGGGTTGAGAATGACCTCTACGAAGCAGAGATGAAAGTCTACGAAATTAAAATGAATCGCCTGCGTGCTCTCGTTTTAAAGAAATTCATGGAAGCTGACCCTGCTTACAAAGGCGATAACGATAAATTTCTTAACGAGCAGATTGCCAAGTCTATTAAAGTTTCAGATAAGGCCATTATGGCTTTCGCCAAGCAAAGAAATATTCCTAAAGAGAATCTTAATGATCAGCTAAAAGACCGCATTAAGAAGTTTCTTGAAAACGAAGAGAAGCAAAAGGCCATCGATGCTTGGCTTGCTAAGAAAACTCAAAAGAGTCCTGTTGAAGTTTATCTAGAAAAGCCAGCAAGACCAGTTAAAGAGGTTAATGTTGGTGATGCACCTTTTATGGGTGGTGCTGACGCTAAGGTCACTATTGTTGAGTTCTCAGACTTCCAGTGCCCTTTCTGTGCTCGTGGGGCGACACTCATGAACGACATTAAGAAGAAGTATGGTAATAAGGTGAAAGTCGCCTTTAAGAACTTCCCATTGCCTTTTCATAACCACGCTAAGAAAGCCGCTGAAGCAGGTCTTTGTGCCTATGAGCAAAATAAGGACAAGTTTTGGAAGTTACATGACAAGATGTTTGCCGATCAAGCAGGCCTTGCAGTTGATGGTCTTGTGGCCAAGGCAGTCTCTCTTGGTCTTGATAAGAAGAAGTTTCAGGAATGTCTTTCTTCAGGCAAGTTTGCTTCTCGTGTGAATGCCGATATGGAAGAAGGTAAGAAAGTAGGGGTGAAGTCGACACCAACTTTCTTTGTTAATGGAAAAATGGTTAATGGAGCCCAGCCTATTGAGGTTTTCTCTGAGATCATTGACGAAGAATTGGCCAAGTAAGACTCAAGTCACAAAAGTATCAAGATAAGGGGCAAATATTGCCCCTTTTTTTATGGGTGGGCGAAAGTTCTTGCCGACTATAAACGCACTGGGTCAGATGTGTATAATGTGAGAGTAGTAAACCATCACGGAGCACTTTCTCGGTATATGGATATTTCTGATTACAACACAAGATTGGCCCAAACTCGCAACCGCTTTAACGAAGCGGCTCAAGAGTTAAAGGATAATTACAACGACCAATTGGCCGATATCCAAAAGCTCCATGACAAGAGAACCAAGAATCAACGTGAAAATTACCTGAAGCAAAAAGACGAGATGGAGGAGAGCTCCAAACAACGTCTTAACCGCTACGATAAAAACCTCAAGCAAGCATTGAGTGAGCGTACAGAGCGCTACAATAAGAATCTTGTTGAGACTCAAAAGAATTTTGATAAAGATCGTCAGCGTCAGATGAACGACTATAATCAAAAGCTCAGCTCCATTTCAAAGTCCTTTGAAACCGCAAATACTGAAAAAGATAAGCTTCATAAAATGTTCAAGAGTAATATGATGGAGCGCTATGATGAGGGACTTTCCAACAGAGAAAAATCCTTTAATGAAAAACTAGCTAAGCAACAGGAAAATGCAGCTGATAGCATTAATGAATTTCGTGATCAACAAAATCGTGAAAAGAAGATGATGCTAACTGACCATACCAATGAGAAGAAGCAACTTGTTCAAGATGCCAACATAGCGAGAAACCGCGCTAATAGTATGCACCAAGTGGAAATGGAGCGTTTGAGGGAAACGGCTAAGCAGAATGAAAATACCCTACGTAATAACTTTGAAAATGCTAATGCTTCATTAAGAACAACTAAGAATTTAGAAAATGAAAATCAAAGAAGAACCTTTGAAAAGCTCACTCAAAGAATCCAAGACCGTAACACGGGCGAGTTAACGCGTCTTAACCGTCAAAATAAAACGGAAAAGCGTGAGCTTGAAAATAACTTCGCTAAAAATAGAATTGAATTAGAAAGACGTACAAATGCGCTTCTTAACGAAGGTGCCGCGACAAAGGTCGAAGACAGCAAGCGCGACCTTATGGCCAAGCATGAAAATCAAATTGCTAATCTTCGTAAAAATATTGAAGAGAATAATTACAATAACAACCTTCTTAATGAGCGTTTAAACCGCAGTCAAGTTGATGAACTTAAGAAGATGGAAATCGCCCACAATTCTCAGATAGAGGAGAAAGATCAGCAGTTAAGAGAACTTCGTCAGGAAGAAATTGGGGGTCTTAAAGAGCAGTTTGAAGATTATCAAGAATTGATGGTCGGTAGAAATAAGAACCTTGAAAGAGAGAAAGAAGAAACGGCAGTCGCTTCACGCCAAAAGCTCACTAACACACTAGCTCGTCAAAGAGCAGAGTTTGGCCGTCAAATTAATCAAATTAATGTCTCTAATAGGGAGGCAATGGCAGCCGCTCGTGATGAGATGGCCACAGAGCAAACGAAGTTTATCGAAAAGACTAAGCGTGATGTACACGAGGAGCTTGCCGATCTTAAAGACGATATGAATACGGTCTTTAGCCGTAAAGAGCAAAGCCTCAATCAGCGTCTTGAAATGTCTGAAAAAGAACGAGTCGCTCTTGAAGAAAAATATCAAAAGAAAATTGATGTTCTTAAAGAGAAATCGGCCAAGGAGCTTGAGCAGCTAAAAGTCTTTGAAAACCAAAGAAGGATTGAAGACAGAAGGGCAGCACAACGCCAGCTTGAACAGCAACAAAGAGAGTTTGAAAAAACTCTCAATGCTCTAAGAAGAGAGTATGACCGTCGTCTTGATCGCACGAAGTCCAATAATGATATTCAGGTGGCGAAACTGACTCAAAGATATGAAGGTCAAATCGATCGTGAGCGTAAAGAGCATAATGCAGCTATGCAGCGAACCGTGACCAATATTAACGCCAACTACAATCGTCTGGTAGATAAATCTAATATGGAGCGAGACGCTCTTATCAATCAATACGAGATGAAGATCGAGAAGCTTCGAGAGGCCAATCGTCTTGCTAAAGAAGTCTCAAACACCCGCCCTAAGAACGCTTAGTTAAACCTTATTGTTGGACGCGCTGCGCCCTTTAAGATGCCACTATCCTTGTTAAATTAACGGATATCAATCCATTTAATTGAACCCTTTTGGCAAAGGATAGGACATGAGAAGGGCAAAGATCGTCTCCACGTTGGGACCAGCGTCTAATACCGTTGAGGTCATTTCACAAATGATTAAAGCTGGGCTTAATGTTGCCAGAGTCAATATGAGTCACGGAACTCATGAGTCCCATGCCAAGCTTATCGCCAATATTCGTGAGGCCTCACAAAAAGTTGGCCAAGAAGTGGCCGTCCTCATCGATCTCCAAGGTCCAAAAATTCGCGTGGACAAGCTTGATAAGCCACTAGAGCTTGAAGCAGGTAGTGAGTGGGTTATCGGCACCACCAAAGATCAAAAAGATTACCCTGAATATAAAGACTGCTACATCCCAACTGTTTATGAAAAACTTGTAGAAGACTGCCATGATGGTGCCCGTATTCTCTTTGATGACGGACTGATGGTGGCCAGAGCGACCACAAGAGATCGTGGTGTTTATAAAATTAAAGTTGAAGTGGGTGGAACCTTAAAAAGTAATAAAGGAATTAACCTGCCAGATTGTGAAGTTTCAGCCCCTGCCTTCACAGAGAAAGATCGTGAAGATCTTATTTTTGGTCTCAAGCAAAATTGTGACTATATTGCGTTGTCATTTGTGAGGCGAAAAGAAGATGTGCAAGAAGTGAAATATCTTCTTCATAGTCTTAAAAAGAATGTTCCCATTGTTTCAAAAATTGAAAAACCACAGGCCGTCGATAACCTCGAAGAAATCATGAAGGTAACCGACGTCATTATGGTTGCCCGTGGGGATATGGGGGTGGAGCTTGGTAATCACCTGGTTCCTGCGGTTCAAAAGAAAATCATCCGAATGTGCAATCAAAGACACATACCGGTTATTACCGCGACACAAATGCTAGAGACCATGACAGAGAATCCCACTCCAACGAGAGCAGAGGCCTCTGATGTGGCCAACGCTGTTTGGGATGGGACTGATGCAGTCATGCTCAGTGGGGAAACTGCTGCGGGAAAATACCCTGTGCGCACCATTGAGATGATGAGTTCTATTATTCTAGAAGCTGAAAAAGAGCCCAAGGAAAGACCCTTTCTTAGGGATATGGACCTCTCCAATGTTAATGCCTCTGTGATGGTGGCCGCATCTATGATTGCTGAGAAGATTCACGCTAAGAGAATCCTCTCTGTTACGGAATCTGGTCACTCTTGTTTGAAGATTTCTCAATTTAGACCAAAGACACCTGTTCTTGGGGTGACCAATCATATAGAAACGGTGAGAAAACTTAGTCTTTATTGGGGTGTGACACCTTTCTATCTTGCTGATTACGATGAAGATGATTTTGATTTCCAAAAAGATATTGTTCAGAAGGTGAAAGAAAACTTGAGTCTCGAAAATGGTGACAAGCTCGTGATTACTCGAGGTGATGGTAAGTTCTTTGCACGTGGCTCTTCTAACTCCGTCAAAGTGGAAATTATTAAGGATCGCCCTAAAGTTCCCGGAGGGGGAGATGTTTTGCAGGAGGCGAGTGATAATAAGAAAAAAATCCTTCTCGACACCTCTGTCTGTGCTTCTTGCCAAAACTGTGTTTCTATTTGTCCCCATGATATTTGGCAGGTGACTGAAGATCAGTTCACCAATACCTATATCAATGAGCCGAGAATTAACGAGTGTACAATGGACTACGAATGCATTCGCGTGTGTCCAACTGGTGCTATTGAGATTATTCCAACTGACATTTAGGCGCGATGGAACTCTTTCCTGAAAAGCTTTTAAAGTCCTTTCAAATCGTCCAATGGGGGTATACGGAAGAGTTAAACCCTAAAAGTTTTGAGTATTATCAAGACTGGGTGGCCAGTGGCGATCATGGTAGCCTCAAGTATTTATCGGACCATCGCAAAGAGGCGAGAAAGAGTTTAAAAGAAGTCTTCCCAGAGTGCCAAAGCGCTGTGGTTTTCCTCTTTTCCTATGCCCCCCAAAAACTGGCCGCTGATAACTTTTATCAAAGTGAAGAAAGTAATGGCCTAAAAATGGCCTCCTATGTGACGGCGTTTGGTGGACGCGACTACCATAATCTTCTGGGAGAAAGACTTAATCAGTTGGGAGAGCACCTCTCTCAAAATTACCAAGATCTGCGCTGGCGCTTAAGCCTTGATATTCAACCCGTTCTTGAAAGAGACCTGGCCTATAGAGCTGGACTTGGATGGTTTGGCAAAAACTCTATGATGATCAATCGTCATCATGGATCTTTTCTTATGATTGGCTCTCTTCTTCTTAATCAGAAGCTTTCGGCACCAACTTTAAATCAGGAAACAGATCACTGTGGTCAATGCCGTGCTTGTATAGAGGCCTGTCCTACAGATGCTCTCATTGAAGAATCTCGCACTTTAATTGCTGAAAAGTGTATCTCAACTTTTACCATAGAGCATTTTAAGGAGGTAGAGGCGCCTGAGGGAATGGAGAAGGCCTCAGGAGAAATCTTTGGCTGTGATATTTGTCAGGATGTTTGCCCGTGGAATAAGAGGCCTATTCGCTTAGGGCTTGATGGCCAAGAGGAAAGTGATTTTAAAAAAGAAAATGAAGTGTTCCTAAAGAATTTCCTTTCTCCCTCTTTAGATGAAGTGATTGAAAAGGTCGAGGCCATGTCTGGAAAAGGCTTTACTAGAGAATTTAAAGACACACCACTTGGTCGGACGGGAAAGAGGGGCTTTCTTAAAAACCTAAAATTTTGGAAAAAGATAAGATCAAATTAAGCTTAAGAAAAGAAGCCCTGATCCTTAAGCCACTTCTTAATATGAGGAGCTGCATTTTCAGGAAGGTGGTGGGCAAGCTTGGCCGGCTTTTCAAGACTGACATTATTTCCAAGCTCCATAAGCTGATCTCTTAAGCGCTCAGTTCCGTTCTTTCCAACGACGACATCGTCTTCACCTGTAAGGAGATAAATATTTTGATCAGAAAGAGACAAAGCTTCCTTTTGCTCTTTGATCCAAGGGAAGGTTTTATCGGGGTGAATCGCGGCACTGACAAGCTGTGCCCTAATGGCCAGAGTCGATTTATAAAAGGGCGTATTGAAAATATGGGTGACTCCTTGCGGAGGCAGGCCAAAGCCAACAGCAATGGACTGCACTTTTTGGTAGACACTATAGTCTTCTTCTTGAAGTGTCTTCAGTCCGAGAAGAGCACCTAGTGAGTGACCTCCGAGAATAAGCTTCGTATTAGATTCTTCATAGGAGAGGTTTTCTTTAAGGACCGCTAGCGCGCTAGAAAACATACGGTGTGCGTTTTCTGTGAAGCCTTCAAAGGAGTCCACCTCAGTAAAGCCGCCCAGATAATGACCTGGTAAGTCAAAAAGAACACCAGGAACACCTTCTTCTGCTAAGCGCAAGGCCCAGTTGAGAATGCTTGCCTTGTGACTAGTAAAACCATGGGTGAAAGAAAACACACTAGGGATGCCTCTTTCGAGCTTTTTCTCTTCTGGGATAAAACAAAAAGCATTGGTAGTGGTTCTTTCCCTGTTACCAAGATAGGGAACTTGAACTTTTTTGACTCTTAAACTGCTAGGTAAACTCATAGAGAAACGGTACTAAAAACGTTTAAATTCAGCGAGATTTAAATTGACGAAAACCCTCAACACCCTTAAATTAATTCTCACTCGCTTATCACGAAGCCATGCCCCGATAGCTCAGTTGGTAGAGCAAGGGACTGAAAATCCCTGTGTCCGTGGTTCGAATCCGCGTCGGGGCACCACCACTTTTTCATCCTAAATTTAAAGTAACTAACTCACCAAAATTATTGTGGGCGAGCTACTTGTAATTTAGTTTTCTCTTCGGCTTCTACTTTTTGGGATAAATCTGGGATAGATTAGATTTTTTAAGTCCATCTCCTACATCTTCCATAAGATCTTTACCGAAAGAGATAATGTTTGATGCTCTTTGTAAATGGTCTGGTGAAAGGTGAGCATAGATTTGGGTCATATCGGTCTTTGAGTGACCCAGAATCTTCTGCAAATCGTAAATGTTTCCACCATTCATCATGAACTGGCTTGCAAAGGTATGTCTGAGGTCGTGAAAGGTAATGACATTGTCTATACCAGCCTTTTTTGTGGCTCTAAGTAGCACTCTGTAAACATGATGAATCTCTAAGGGTTCTCCATCTCTACCAGTAAATACATAGTCATTTGCAGTAGATTGATTTCTGAGGCTAAGTAAGACCTCGTAAACCAAATCACTCATCGGAACTTGTCGCACCTTTCCTGACTTCGTCCTTTGTCTATGACCATGACGATCTCTAGTTGAGCAAACCACTATTTGCTTTTGATGAAAGTCGAGGTCTTTAAATCTCAAGCCTGCTAATTCACCACGTCTCATACCAGTATTAAGAGCTATTTAGAAAAGGTAATAGTACTCATGGTTCTGATTTACCCTTAGAAATTGATTAATTTCCATGGATGACCAGAACTTAGGTGGCTTACCTATTTCTTTTAGCTTCTTAACTCTGCGAAGAGGGCTTTTAGTAATAAGCTCCTCGTCCTCAGCATGAAGCAATATGCTTTTGAAGACACCCAGAACCTTATTGCAGCCTTTTGGCTTGTGGCCATTCTGAATCATCTTACTAAGTAGAGCTTCACCATGCTCCCTTTGTATCTCATTGAGTTTTAGGAGCTTTGTCATCGGGAAAATATGATTCCTAAGCTCTGCTCGATAGGTTTGGAGAGTACTTGGTGTTAGTTGATATACCTTTACCGTGTCTAACCATTGAAGTGCATAGTCCTTAAAGAGGGGGATGTCTTTCTTTACGATCCCGATTTCCTCTAGGAGACCTTTATTTTTCTTAGCCTCCATTTCAACTTTCCACTTCCTAGCATCAGTTTTTCTAGAGAACGACGGGCTATTCTTCTTTCGCCCATTGATATAGATGCTCTCTCTATATTTCATTCCCTTTTTCGTCTTTAATTTTTCCATAGTTCCTCCATTTAAGAGGCATTTAGAAACATCTCATCACTGCTTATTCGAATTTAAAAGAACACTTAGTTATATGAATGGTAGCGTTCTATTGTCAAAGACATTGAATAACAATCTCATCTCTCTTTCTTGTAGTGAAAATGAACAAAGAAGTAGGGGAGGCTTTTTCTCCCCCCCCCCGAGAGAATTCTGTGTTGATTTACATTTACTAAAGGCCTAAGGAATTTTTTGTTGTTTTTTTACCTACTGAGTTTCCCCAAAAAAGTTGGACAATTTAATTCGAGCGGTTATAACCCTACAGGAAAGGAATATAACCATGAGAAAGTACAAGAGTTACACAGAAGAGTTTAAAAGAGAAGCCGTAGCACGGAGTGAGCCGGTGGAGTTACGAAGGCCTGTGATGAGCTTGATATCACCTCGTCCACAATTTACGGCTGGATAAAGAAAACCGCAGGCTCAAAAGAGAACTAGGCTACATGGAAGAGATCAATAAGGTTCTAAAAAAAAGTACAGCAATATTCAGCTCGGACCAGATCAAAAAATGAGGCTCATCAACGAGTTAACGCCAGTGGTTCCAGTGTCTTTTTCTTGTCGCTACTTTGGTATCCCGAGAAGTACATTTTATTACTGGAAAAAAGGAAAAAAACTGGCCAATCTGGAGACTACGAAATCTATTCAGGTTGCTATTAAGAGGTCATTTAAAGACAGTAAAGGCACTTGTGGAGCGCCAAGGGTTCATAAAGACTTACAAGAACAAGAGATTACTGTAAGTGAAAATACTGTCGCTAAATACATGAAGGAACTCGGTCTTGATGCCAGACTCAAAAAGAAATTTAGGGTTCAAACGACTGACTCAAATCACGATGGGCCAATTGCAGACAGGCTCTTTAAAGCAGATGAGCAAGATCATCTTCCTGAAGGACCTGGTGAAATTATAGCTGGTGATATTACATACCTTCGCTTGGGTAACTCCTTTATGTACCTAGCTGTTGTTTTAGATCTTTTTAATAGAGAGGTAATTGGCTGGTCTATTAGTGATAGTCTTAGCACTAAGGTTGTAACGGATGCCTTGTCGATGGCAATGAGTAAAGTTGGACCAGAGGCGAAAGTTATTTTCCACTCTGATCGAGGCTCTCAGTATGCCTCTGAGGCCTTTAGAAAGCTTTTAAGATCGCACAAGGCCCTGCCCAGTATGTCTCGTAAAGGCAACTGCTATGATAATGCCTATGTCGAGTCTTGGTTTGGCTCCTTTAAAAAGGAGTGGCTTTACAGAAGTTCATATTCAACAGAGAGCGAGCTTAGGCAAATTGTTTTTGAATATATTGAGGTGTGGTACAACAGGAAAAGAAGGCACTCAGCACTTGATTATAAAAGTCCTGCTGAATTTAAGTTAACTTATCAAACCGCCTGAGAAAATAGTCCAAGATTCTTGGGGAATTCCACACTTCATATGTTTTTAATGACGACACAAGATTTGGACTTCATGGCAAAGCGATTAAATCTCTCCAAAAAAACTATTCTAGAAAAAATTAACTTTCTTATTGAGCTAGGCCTTGTAGAAAAAATATGGAAGGCTTTCAGGTGACAGAGGATTTTATTCATCTAAAAAATGACAGTCCCTTTATCTCTCTTCTTCATACAAATTGGCGCTTTAAAACAGTAGAGCAGGTTAAAGATAACCCATCAAGAGGTTTGCACTATAGCTTATGTTTCACATGTGAGAAAAAAGATGAAGAAAAAGTTAAAGAAGTCTTTTTAAAGGCTCTCACTAAAGAAAGTGAGGTGATCAAACCTTCGAAAGATGAGATTGTTATGGCCTTGGGTATAGATTTATATCCACTATAAATGCGAGGCTTTATTCATAGGAGATTCACTATGAAACTAACCATTAGCTTTTTTCTTTTCTCTCAGTTGAAATTTAATTAACCAATCGACAACACTAAACCCAATTTTACCTTAATTTCCAAATCAATGTTAAAACAGTCCCCATAATATAGGTCACGGATCTCTTGAAAAATGGGCTTCAATTCTATAATCCATAAAACCTTGTAATTTTTGGGTGCATGGCATTTCTTTGGGGTTAAGCTATGGTACGAGATAGCATATGCTCAAACTTAATTGGCTTCTTCAGCTTTCCTTTATCCTTCTTTTCTCCTATTCATCGCTTGCTGAAACGATTGAAGGTGTCGTTCAAAGTATTCACGATGGGGACACTCTTAAAGTAAAAACAACAGGTTATGATAAGCCAAAGAGTGTGCGCCTTAGAGGGGTTGATACCCCAGAGGTAAGTTTTCGGGGAGAAACTCAAGGAGAGATTGCCTTTGAGGCTAGGGACTATTTGCGCTCCCTCCTTCCTATTGGCGCAAGCATAAAAGTTGACCTAGGAAAAGTGGCAACAACTCATGGCCGTCTACTTGGAAAGGTCTTTTACCAAGGCAGAGATATTGGTCTTTTGTTGATTGCCGAGGGTTTAGCTGCTCCCTACTTCATTTACCCATTTGAGAAGAGGACTATGACGGACTACCAAGAAGCTGCTCGGATTGCTCTTGAAAATGAAATAGGCTTTCTCCACACTGAAACTGAGATGCCTTATGAATTTAGAATGAGGGTTCAAAATTACAAGGGCACGAATTACGTGGGTGATTCTCAATCCAAGCTCCTCTATCTTCCCGAGGATGTCTCATTAGTTCACTATACCAACCGCGTTTTCTTTAAATATTATGAAGATGCTGTCATGATGGGTTATAAGTTAAAAGAATAATATACCGAAGGTTAATCATGGGTCTGTATAAAGAATTTAAAGAATTTGCAGTGAAAGGGAACGTCATTGATCTGGCGGTAGCCGTTATTATTGGCGCAGCTTTTAAGGGGATCGTTACCTCTCTTGTCAAGGATGTTATCACCCCAGTCATTGGGCTTGCCGTAGGTGGTGTCGATTTTAAAAATCTTACCCTGGTTTTGAAGAAGGCTACTGAAACGACACCGGCAGTAACTCTAAGTTACGGTCTGTTTTTTCAGTCGGTTTTTGATTTTGTTATCCTCGCTTTTTGTATTTTTATGATGGTGAGGTCAATCAATAAGCTGAAGCGAAAAGAGGAAGAGGCACCGAGTGCTCCACCCGAACCTCCCAAACAAGAAGTTTTACTAGAAGAGATTCGCGATCTTCTTAAAGAAAAGTAAGTATAAAGAAAAGTAGGGCACCTCTATATGCCTAAAGTCCATTAATGGTCTGTCATCCGCGTTCGTGTTAGACTCCTGTTCTATGAATGATAAAAATAAGGGTCTTTGGTCTTTTTGGATCGATTGTGGAGGAACATTTACGGATATCGTCGCTTATGATGGCAATGGGCAGCAACATATTCATAAATTACTATCCCATTCACCTCACTATAAATCGGCTGTCGCTCAAGGTATGGCCGATTTAATGGGTCACTCTCGCTTTTCAGAATCTGTAAAAGAAGTCCGATTAGGCACGACTGTGGCCACAAATGCCTTCCTAGAAAGAGAAGGCGTCCCTTGTGCCTTAGTGACGACCCTCGGCCACAAAGATGTTCTTGAAATTCGTCATCAAGCAAGACCTAGGCTTTTTGATATTCCCATTAAAAAAATTGAAACCTTCACTTCTTTGGCCACGCACATTTATGAGCGAGTTGATGCCAAAGGCAATATTCTTCTCCCCTTAGATGAAGATATAGCCCGATATGAATTAGAGCGAATTAAAAGGAAGGGTATTAACTCTCTGGCGATCTCCCTTCTTCATGCCAATAAAAATCCTACTCATGAGCTAAGACTAGGAGAAATTGCAGAAGAGATGGGCTTTGATTACGTTTCCCTATCCCATAAAGTAAGCCCTGTTGAAAAATATATCGCGCGCACTGAAACAACAGTAATGGATGCTTACCTTACTCCCTATTTACGTCAATATACAGAAGAGCTTAAAGGAATTCTTGGAATAGAGAATATTTACTATATGCAGTCTGATGGTGGACTTTGCTATGGTCCTGATTTGAAAGGCTATAACTCTCTACTATCTGGACCAGCGGGTGGACTTGTTGGTGCTACAAGCTTTGCTGCATTTCAAGGCTTTAAGAAAGTATTGACCTTTGATATGGGGGGGACATCTACTGATGTTGCCATTTATGATGGTGAATTGGCCCTTGACCATGAACCCACGTTTCATGGGTTGAGCCTACTTTTTCCCATGGTTGATATCCATACTGTAGCCGCAGGTGGAGGCTCCATTCTCACTTATGATAATGGTCGATTTAAAGTCGGCCCCGATTCAGCAAAGGCCTTTCCTGGTCCTGCATGTTATCGAAATGGAGGCCCTCTTACGGTAACAGATGCCAATCTTTTTTTGGGTCATTTAAAAGCAGATCAGTTTCCGAAAGTCTTTGGTCCCACAAGAGACCTTCCTTTGGATGAGAAGATTGTCAAAGAGAAGTTTGAAGCTCTTGCCCGTGACATCGGCATGGAGCCAAAAGATGTCGCCAATGGTTTTCTTGATGTGGCCGTGGAAACGATGGCGAGGGCCGTGAAAAAGGTCTCAATAGAAAGAGGCCATGATCCTGCGGATTTTACCTTGGTAAGTTTTGGGGGTGCTGGCGGCCAATTAGCCGCTCAGGTTGCTGAAAGACTTAAAATAAAAACAATTCTTATACACCCCCTATGTTCTGTCTTATCGGCCTATGGAATGGGCCAGGGGAAACATGCTCTAAGTGTTCAGGGGAATATTGAAAAGGGGTTCTTGCCCCTTCATGAAAAACTTAAGGCCCACTTCAAAGAGAAGAACTTTGACAAGGAGCGCTCTTTTCTCGTAGGACCCAAAGAGAGTGATTTTCACATGGCGATAAAGGCCAACGACTTAAAAGAAGCCGCCTTAAAGTTTAAACAAAGCTATGAACAACAATTTGGTATGGAGCTTGAAGGGGAGCCAGAGTGTAAAACTCTTATCCTTAAGGGAATATCTGGAGAGAGTAGCTCTTCGATTACAGGTGGGTACTCTGATGGGAAAGAAAGGTCCCTTAATGGACCAGAGCTCATTAGTGAGAATAACACAACAATTGTTCTTCCTAAAAATTGGCAGGCAACCTGTGACCAGCACGGTATTTGGAAACTGAGCTACAAGAATTCGGCAAGGGAAGTCCATAAGCATGATAAGCGTGTTGAGTTAGAAATTTTTTATCAGCGTTTTCAATTTATTGCAGAGATTATGGGCTTTTCTCTGCAAAAGCTATCTCAATCGGTAAATATTAAAGAGAGGAAGGATTTCTCCTGTGCACTCTTTACCGCCAAGGGGGAGCTCATTGCAAATGCCCCCCATATTCCTGTTCACTTAGGCTCAATGGGTGATGTCGTTGATCACGTTATGAGAACGAGAGAGGTGAGGGAAGGGGAAATGTACCTGTGTAATTCTCCACAAAGTGGGGGAACTCACTTACCTGACTTAACTGTTGTTGCGCCCCTTTTTCACATGGGAAGGCTTTCCATGTGGGTGGCCTCTCGCGGTCATCATGCTGATATTGGTGGAATAACACCAGGGTCCATGCCGGGGCATAGCAAAAGTTTAGAAGAGGAAGGAGTCATCCTCGAGTCTATGCTAATTGTTAAGGATGGTGAGCTTCTAAGAGAGGATATTGTTAAGACTCTTTCTAAGGCCAAGTATCCTGTACGTAATTTAGAGCTTAATCTCCATGATATTAGGGCCAAGGTTGCTGCTAATAATACTGGTATGAGGCAACTCACCACTGTCTTTGATCAGTATGGGGTTGATTATGTGAATGCCATGGCGGAGGAGGTTTTAGACTTCTCCCATCGAAAAATCACTTCTATCCTAGAGAACTTTCCATCAGGAGTTGGAGAAAAAACCATCACTGAGGGAAGAAAAATTGTCGTTTCCTTAAAACGTGAAAAGGAAAAAAACATTTTTGACTTTGAGGGCACAAGTCCTCTTTTGGAAAGTAACTTTAATGCGCCTGTTGCTGTTGTAAAAGCGGCGGTCCTCTTTGTCCTAAGATGCTTGATTGAGGAGGATATTCCCCTCAACTCTGGAATAATGAGGTCTATAGAAATTAAAATTCCTGAAGACTGTTTCTTAAACCCCGGTCCCAATAGTGCCGTTGTTTCAGGTAATGTTGAAACTTCTCAGGCACTATGTGATGTCCTCTTCGCCACCCTGGGGGTGATGGCGAACTCTCAAGGCACGATGAATAACTTGAGCTTTGGAAATAAAAATTATCAGTATTATGAAACCATCGCCGGTGGCAGTGGTGCCTGCCAGACAGCACCAGGCACAGACGGTGTTCAGGTGCATATGACAAACTCTCTTCTCACTGATCCAGAAGTATTTGAGAACCGTCTACCTGTTTTGATTGAATTGATGGGGCTAAGAGCTGGCAGTGGCGGCCGAGGGGTTTTTCATGGTGGCGCAGGTGTTTCTAGGCGTCTTCTTTTTTTAAAGGCTATGGACGTCAACATGATTTCCCAGTCACGTCTTTATCCTCCAGCTGGCCTAGAAGGAGGAGAGTCTGGTCAAAGAGGGCTTAATGCTTGGGAGTCTCCTAAAGGTGAGTTTGAAGAGCTTGGGGAAAGCTTTTCGATGAAGTTCAGTGAAGGCGATAGGCTCTTTATCGATACGCCAGGTGGAGGGGGCTATGGAGAGAAAAAAAGTGACCGCACTTTCATTTTTTCTTTTGGTTCTAATATGGACTTGCTTCAAGTTTTTGAACGCTGCCCTGAAGCCCAAATTATTGGCCGGGCGATTGTGAAGGATAGAGAACTTCGCTACACGCTCTATTCACAGGGGAGGCAAGGAGGAGTAGCCGATATGATGGAATCCCCTGGTAAAGAGGTTTATGGTCTGGTGATAGCTCTTAATGAGAAGGATAGGGAAGCATTAGATGAGATCGAGTGTGGCATTTCTCACTACCAGCGTATCGAAGCCGAAGCTTTTGACGATAACGGAGATCTTTTAAAATGTTTTTCTTACGATGTCATAGATAAAGAACCCGACGTGCCACCTCATAAACTCTACGAATGGCACTTGTTTTCAGGGGCCTATCTGATGAATGTACCGGTCAGTTACTTACGAAAAATTACAAGCTTTCGATAAAAAATAAGGTAATCTAGTTGGCCTTATAACTAACAAAAGAGCATTTGATTTTTGTCTCTACTCCTTCGCTAATATTGACCCCTGTTACAAAGACTTTAAAACCTTTTCCAATGAGGAAGCTGAGCTTGCTCTGAACACCATTGGCGGTTTTTTCAAATGAATGGGTTTTTGTAATGGGGTCATACTTAGCCGATGAAACTTCCATTTGAACTCTTTCTAATTCTGTCAGAAGGAGGATTTCAAAATTTTGACCTTTGGCCCCCGTATAGTTGGCGCAACCTCGACCTTCTATTTCAGAGATGATCTCTCCAGTGGCCAGGTTCTTTTTAGTAATGGTTGAACTCTCAGAGGTATAATGAAACTCGTTAATATCTTTCCAGTACCTATTAAGACTGTTCGCGCTGGCACCAAGAGTTAAAAAGCATAGAGAAAGAAAGAAAAACTTTTTCATAATATAAACCTCGTTCATTAATTTTCTGTATCTTAGCAAAATCAGGCTTTTGAGGGCGCTTTATTGAAGATTTTATAGGGTTTTAGAATTCTGACACTTGGGGCACCAGCTGCCAGGTTTATTCTTCTTACCCATGATCTCAAGAGGGGTGGCGCGCCACTTGTGGCCGCAGGCACACTCAAAGAGGAGCCTGTAGGTAGAATTGCGGTACTCTTTAGCGAGGCATTTTCCTCCCATTTTTTGGGCGTGATCCTGCATCTGCTTGAGGTCAAAACTACGTCTCTTTCTTTTTTCTTCCATTTAAATTTTCGTCTGGATCATAGGGTAAAGTTAAAGATTAAAGTTAAACTTCTTCACAAAAATATTCGTACTCACTCATACTCTTGTAGATCTTTTGTATTTTTATCGATGGTCTTAGGACAAGTTCATCATAATCATTGTGAAGAACTACGTCACCACCTCGACAACGAATAGTCGCTTGACCTTCACCATAATCTAGCATTTCACCTTCAATTACGGCATCTCTATTCTCACATCGAGTAAGGACGTCGCCTTTGTAGGCGATATTCACTTTATTGATGGAGTAGTTAACAGATAGAGTAAAATGCTCTCCACATTCATACTTATAAATCTTCCCATCAGGATTATAGTAAGCGGAAGCTCCAGGAGCTGCGGTACCTGAAAAAGACAGTACGGTGATAAAAGCAATAGATATGCATTTAAATGATTTCATTTATATTTCCCTCTCTAAATTCGATGCCCTCCAGTACCACACTAAAGAACTGTTCTCTTTTAGACTGTAAGAATTATAAAATAATGGGACTCTGAGACAATAAAAACAACACTTTAAGAAAAGGGAGCTTTCAATTGAGGTGTCCTCTTTGATATATTTCTTTAAATAATTGAATTTGGAGAATTAATGAATAAGAGACCAACTCTTGGGTTAAGTCTTGTCCCAATCCTCTTTCTTATCTTTTTATTGGTGATCAATGTCATTATCTATAAAGAAGATGCGTCCTATGGACCTAATCAGATTGCTCTACTATTGGGAGCCTTTGTTACGGGGGTGATTGGTCATTTCATCCTTGGTACTAAGTATCAGAAAATGGAAGATGCTATTATTAGTAATATCTCAAAGTCTCTTTCGGCCATGACAGTCCTTTTGGTTGTGGGCTCTCTTATTGGTTCGTGGATTTTATCAGGTACTGTTCCCGCAATGATTTACTACGGTCTTAAGATTTTAAACCCTACCATCTTCCTACCTGTCGCCTGTATCACTTGTGCCATTGTTTCCCTCTCAACAGGGAGCTCATGGTCAACGACGGGGACCATTGGCATTGCCCTCATTGGCATTGGTAAGACTATGGGCATTTATGAAGGAGCCGTTGCTGGCGCCGTTATTAGTGGAGCTTACTTTGGTGATAAGATGTCGCCGTTATCAGATACAACCAACCTTGCCCCTGCTGTCGCCGGTACGGATATCTTTAGTCACATCCGTCACATGGTCTACACAAGTGGACCAGCGATTATCATGGCCTTGATCGGCTTTACGGTATTGAGCTTTTTTTATACGGGCTCAAATTTGGATGTTGCTGAGGTTGATAAGATTCTTAATGTTTTAGATTCAAACTTTACTATCAACCTTTGGTGTCTTTTGCCTCCCACTATCGTTTTGGTCATGATTAGAAAGAAATTGCCAGCTCTACCGGCGATTACCATTGGAATTCTTATTGGCTTTCTCGTCGCTATTTTTGTTCAAGGGGATATGATTGAAAGGAAACTAGGAGCTGAGTACTCCATTAAAGGGGTTTATGCCCTTATTACTTCAGTTTCCTATGAGGGCTTTTCTATCGATACAGGACATAAACTCGTCAATAAACTCCTCAATCGTGGAGGGATGAGTGGCATGCTCAATACGGTTTGGCTTATCTTTGCGGCCATGATTTTTGGAGGTACTCTTGAAGCAACTGGAATGCTTTATGCGATTTCTGAATCCATCTTAAAAATGGTGCGTGGAACAGGATCACTTATTGGCGCTACAGTTGCAACTTGTATTGTCCTCAATGCTACCGCTTCTGATCAGTTTTTGGCGATTGTTGTTCCTGGAAAGATGTTTCGCGCGGCCTATGAGAAGTACAAACTTCATCCAAAGAACCTATCCCGTGCTCTTGAAGATGCAGGGACTGTTACTTCTGTTCTTATGCCCTGGAATAGTGGGGGAGCGTACAATTCATCTGTCTTAGGAGTGGCGACATTAACCTATGCGCCCTTTTGTCTGTTTAATATTTTTAGTCCCCTCGTTTCCGTTTTTCTCGGGGCGATGAACTTAACTATTGAAAAGAAGTTAGAAGAAGCCTAAGGATTAGCTTAAAAATGAAATAGGTTTCTTTAAACGATTTAGTCGGATATTCTTGCAAGCCTTTGTTAGGTGCAATTAATCCAAATACTCTTACCATTGATAAAGAAGAATAGTTAACAAAGGAATTGTTATGAATATCAGGATGATTTTCGTCATGACTCTGCTCATGAGTGCTTTTGACGTTTTGGCACACTCAAAAATGGTGGTCAAAAGTGTTGTCGATGGACCGGGGATTTATAGTGATTCTGGTATTCGAGGTCCAAAGTTTAGAGATCAAATTAAAGAGATGAGAAAAGTCGCTAGCCAGTACCCGGACCTAGTTAGGCTTGTCGAGTATGGGGAAAGTAGAAGAAGAAATACCCTAACGGCCCTTCTCTTTGAGCCTCAAAATACTATGGTTACAAAGTTTGCTGTTGTCACAGGTGCTATTCATGGAAATGAGTACATGAATATCGTTGATAGACTCTCTCTGGCACTACTTAAATCTCCGGCCAATGTTTTAAGAGAGTATATCTCGACTGGGGGAGCGCTTCTCGTCGTTCCGATTGTTAATCCCGATGGCTATGACAGGAGAAGGCGAGGAAATTCGAGAAGGGTTGATCTTAATAGAGACTGGCCGAACTCAACGACGCCAAAACCAGCCCAATTTGAAGAGCCTGAGACGAAGGCCCTTGCTGACTGGATAGATAGCTACCTTCAACAACACCCATTAACGAAGCTAGACTTGGCCATGGATTATCATTGCTGTGTGGATGGCATGCTGTTAAAGCCTTGGGGTTATCAAAAGGGCAAGTACCTTACTCAGGCCGAAGATGAGCGCTTTGAATACTTCATTGAACCCATGCTTAAGTATTTCCCTAAACCCGGGAAGGTGGGGACTCCTCCAGACCTTCTTTATTCAGCACAGGGAACAACCTTAGATTATTGGTACGCTAAGTATGGGGCCATTTCCTTGACCTATGAAGGCACAAGAAGGAAAGAGAAGGATTATCTCCAGTATCAGGTCCTGTGGTGGGAAGATATGTTGAGGAACTTGTAGATCGCCTGTCATAAGGTTAATGGTTTTGGTGGTAAAAGAGTGGTGAGCTTATCGTTAATGGCCTAATTAAAAGTAAGAGTGACAAATTCCTCTATCGCTTTATTTCTAACCCGAGAAAAGTAAACCCCAAGTCGGCGATGACACCTTTTCCTCTAAAGACCTCGAAAAGCTTGTTGATCCCATAAGAAAGCAATGACTTTGTGAGTCCCAAAAGGTACCACGTACCTTAAAGAAAAGGTACCACGTACCTTAAACCTTCCACAAAAAATGAGAATGTCCTTAAGCAACGCGCTCAAACAATGGGCCTTCACAATGAGAAGGTTGAAGTCGACCTTTTAAAGCTTTAGCTTTAAAAGGTCAGTGATTTAATCACAGGTCGGCTTGAAAATCTCTTCACCTTCAGCAAACCAACAGGTGGAGCAAAGTCTTTGATATACTTTCTCACCAAAGCCTAGGTAATAATAGGTTTCTTCACAGTTGAGCTGGGGATCCTCTTTAAACTCGATCTGACCGGGACACAAAACTCCCACAAAATGATTAATGCATTTTAAAGAAGAAACTTGGCCTTGGGATTCCAAAAGCTCGGCATTTAAAATGCTCTCTAGATTCTTAGCATAGTCATCCATTACATTAGCGAAGGTTAGGGCACTCATTAGGATTAGAGATACTGTGATCAGTTTTTTCATGGAAAGCTTTCCCTTAAATTAAAGACTTGTTGGCGGGTTTATACAAACGAAGTGTCATTGTGTAAACCGCCACTATAAGTTGTGAAAAGTAGTTAGAAGGACTGTCCTAGGATCTCTTTTCTCGTAATAAGGGTGTTATAGCAGGTTTGAATGAGGGGGTGATCACTTGAAAAACTATCAGGGATGGTAATTTCTTCATAGAGTTTTTCAAAAATAGACTTTATTTTTGGATGTTTTTCGACTTTCTTGGCCAGTGTCGGACTTGGACCTGCCTCGGTAAGGTAGTCCTCGTTGGGAAAGAGGGGTTTTGAGTCACGATTCTTAACATTATGAAGACCCACTATATGCTGAGCATGAGGATCGACAAAGCCAAAGCTCATCCAAAGCTCTAAAGTGTCATAGTGGGCACCATAGGAGATAAAAACTTCTGCATCCTTTTTGAAGTCAGACCCTGCATGAATAGTGCATTCATCAATCCCTATTCCAAAAGAGGAGTTGTGATTAAAGAGGTCTACGCAAGGGAGCATCGCGCTGCCTTCAAAGGCTCGGGTAAGAAAATTGGCGTAGGCCCATTGAATATCTTTTAAATTGAATAGATTTTGAAATTGTTGGTGGAATTTTTGGGTATGATTTTTAAACCTATTGAGAGTCGTATAAATCCTGTGGTTAAAACTCCTAAGGACCTCTAGAGTATCGTCTTCAAGAAAGTAGGGATGATTTTCTTTAAAGTACTCAAGAGAAGGGAGACTCGCAAAGTAGGGTTGGAAGATTGAGTCCTCCTTCTTGTATTCTGTAAGGAAAAAGAAGACGACTTTCTCTATATCGTTGTCAAAGCTATGGGGGGGATTGAGTTCATCAAAGCGCTTGGGATTTAAATGAAATCTCTCGGGTAAGAAAATAAGAGTTTCTCCTTTTCCTATCTTCTCTTGGGCATACATTGCACCATCTTTTCGATAGAGTGCTTGGTGAACACTTCCCCCACAATCAAGGACCCAGCTCTTTAAATCATCAAATACCTTTTCCATGATAATCTAAATACACTCCATAATATTAATGTCTTTAATGTCTCGAGCGATCAGTTTATTGAGAAAATTTAATTTCTCCTCACTACCTCTTAAGTTCCAATACTCGGGAATAGCTTCTGCGTTAGAGCTACTCTTCAACACTAGGCCGTAGACGAGTCCAATGAGATAACCGTAGTAACTTCCAGCATAGTCATTATTATAAAATGCGTGATCAAACTGCTTGATTGTAAAGCGGTTAACAAAAGGATGGTTGAGATTAAGATCTTCTTTGATGTTATCAATAGTGCTGTAGATATCTTGGGAGCTTTTCATTTCATCACGATGAAGAGCTAGGTCAATGGCCGACCAGAGGCAAAGGGAGGCCATATCATCAATCTGAAAGCTACGGTAAGCTTCCTTTAATACCTCAGGCTTTTCAAAAAGCTCTAGGAGGCTTGGATCAGAAATAAAGCTCTCCATCATTAGGCTTGAAATCTCTTGTGTGTCAAAAGTGAGGGCATTGATACCTGAAAGGTAGTACTCCGTTTCGGGATTAAGGATATGCTCTAGGGCATGACCAAACTCATGAAGTACTGGTCGACTCTGCTCAAAGCTCATCTCATCATCAAGGGAGAAGCCAAGGAAACAAGTGGGGAGTTGTATTTTCTCATTGGGAAGTACTCTTCTGGAAAAGGCCATTTGGGCCCAAGCTCCATGATACTTATCTTCACGGGAAAATTTATCAATATAGATAAACCCTTGTCGTATCCCCTGACTATTTAAGACTTCAAGACAGTCGACTTCTTCATGCCATGAGGGGCGTTCTACTTTTTTAAGCGTAATTTTAAATTTTTCTTCCAGAAGGTTGTAAATACTTTCAAAGTAGGTCTCTGTGGCAACCTTTTGCTCACTAAGTTTTTCAGTAAGTCTGTAATGATAATCCCAGGGGGCAACTTGAGAAAGTTCTTTAAAGTGACCGGAGATGCTTCTTGAAATCGATCTAATAAGTTGATCTAATTTCTCTAGGTCTTTAAAGGAGTGTTGTTGTGCTTTATTTTCTAAAAAATCTTGTGGTCTATGAGAGAGGATATCTCTTAGTGTCTCATCAACTTTAACTTCTTTGAGGTTGTTCATGAAGCCTTGAAAGGCTTCCTTTCTCTCCTGACCATCTCTTTGTTTTTTTAGCTGTGAGATAAGAGATTTAATAGAGTTTTTCTTGAGATATTCAGAGTAAAACTTTTGATACCTTTTATGACACTCCTCCAACTCTGAAGAGCTATTCTTATCATTGCCCAAGATGGTCTTTTTAAGATGAGACCATGCCTCTTCTTTGACTTTATTGTCGGAGGAAAAATTTATTTGGGGTAGTTCAAGTGCTATTTGAGACCTAAATTTATCAAGTTTTTCACTAATTTCTTCAAATGTTGCTTCTTCCTCCTCCCCAACATCTCTTACATCATATG
This sequence comes from Bacteriovoracia bacterium, assembly GCA_030427595.1. Classification (GTDB taxonomy): domain Bacteria; phylum Bdellovibrionota; class Bacteriovoracia; order Bacteriovoracales; family Bacteriovoracaceae. The sequence continues at coordinate 24,756 of JAUIBX010000018.1, forward strand.
ACTGCTCAATCAGAGCCTCTGTTTCGTCAATTAAGGCAAGAGCATGAGAATAAGAGTAGAGGGGGCAGGCTCCTTCGTTTCTAGAGAGGTAGGCCTTTTCGGCATGGTTGAAGTGGTTTTTGATATCTTCTTCTCTAAGCATAAATAACTTCACTTTCTTTTGGTGTTTTTAGTTCTAAGACTTTGTTTTGAATCGTCGCTGCCAAAGTCTGGTAGTCTTCTTTAATAAAATTCAGCTTATCTAAGGTCGGGTCTAAGATAGAGGGATTTTTATGGAAGCCAGAAGAGGAAGATTCTAGCATGGAATCGATAACTTCTTCAGAAATGTCTGCATGCTTACTCTCACTTATTTTCAGCTTGTGCCAAAAAGCAAAAAGTCCGTACCAAACCAAGATAGCATGGGTGTAGGCGCCTAGGTTGACTCCATGCCCTGACCAAGGGGAAGTGACGACATCTTCCATTAGCCAGGTCTGTTCGAGTGCCGCATCAGTTATAAATTTCCCATGTTTTTCTTCAATGACATGGAGAAAACTATGGATGGTCTCATGAATAAGAAAATCAATGACGTCTTCAGTATTAGAAGAAACATAGTGGAAGTTACTTGCGACGATCTTACCAATCCCTAGCTCACTAGACCAACTAGAATAGTTTGCCTTCTTTTCATTTTTTCTGAAGTTTATTGTCGTAAGGAAGTTTACAATGAGGGAGTATGTATACTCTGATATCTCTTTAATAATAGTTAAAGCTTTTTCAACTTGTCCTTTAAACTCTAGTGCTTCTTGAAAGCTTATTGGTCGAATTTCAGGGTTATTTAAATTATGGGTTTGAGAGTTGTAATCAATTTCAATACCACAGCTGGTAAAGAGCCTTTGGTTATTGGCCCAAGGGAATTGACTGATGACAGCGGCGTCATCGCCTTTAAAGTGAGTGAGAATTTCTCTTTCAAGCTGTCTAATAAAGTAATTCTTGTATTTAGTATCTTGCGAATATTCAATAGCGCGAAGGATCTCTGTTGTATTTGGTCGAATAAGGAAGTTAAGCTGATCACCCTCCTCAGCTTCAGAAAGGATGATGAGGTATTCCTCTTTTACTAGGGCACCAAGGTCAAGGCGCCCAATCTTTTTGAGGTTGTTACTAATATGCTCAGTGATGAGGTCTTGGAAGTCACTAAAATGAGCGTCCCAGTTTAAGTAATTTTCCCACATGATTTTCTCCCTTCCTGTTATTTGAATAAAAGGGAGGCCTTGCCCCCTTTTTATCTAGACTCTTAGCGGTCTCTAAGCTTCTTTGCGACTAGGTCAGCTGCTTCAATGACATATTCATCAAAAACATCTTCATTATCGACAATCATTCTGTCTCGAAGCTTCTTGGCCACAAGATCAGCGGCTTCAATAACATAGTCATCAAAAATAGCAATATCATTGACGACCATTCTGTCTCTTAGCTTCTTAGCGACAAGATCAGAAGCTTCGATAACGAATGCATCAAATTGAGCATCACTAAGAGCGTCGAGGACACTTGAATGATCTACTTCAAAATTAAAGTCTTTTGCAGAAACACCTGCTGAAATTAGAGTTGTGGCAAGGCCGAGTTTTAACCATTTGTTCATGAGGTTCTCCTTATCATGATATTTATTAATTTCTGTGAAGTTCGCTTGGCCTCTTGGCTTAGGCATCAGAAGTAGAGTTTTTTTGGTACCAGGTTCAAACTCTTTTCTTCTTTGGCCTTCACTTTCAAAGCTTGGCTAGCTTCTGGAATCACTATAGGCAAATAGGCTGGGGAACTACATGAATAAGAAATTATCTTTTCAAAGGTTCTTTCCCCGAAGGAAATACTTGCTTAAGTCTCCGTTTTTCTTAAAGTTTTTAAGGAGCCATTCTCTGACTCCTGCTCTGTGAATGAAACATACTGCAAAGTTGAAATGGAAGGCAGGCTCCTTTCATTAAAATTTCATTAACAGATAAGCATCAGTCTTTTCAGTATTATGAGGGAGAAAGAGAGTTAGCGTGGGGGTTAGGTAAGAAAGATAGGAATGAAGAGCATTTAAGAGCAAGAAGTGCTCAAGATTTAGTCAGTCAAAGTGGAGGAGTCGTCACCCACAATACTGTGGAGAGTGGGTGACATTTTGGTTAATAGAGCGTTATTGGACGAGGTACTTGCGCGCGAGCATTCGTTGACGGTTATCGAGGCTGACTTCCTTGCCATCAATCCAAATCCTCTCTGCGTTGGCAAGTGGTTCTAGCGGATCAGCATTCCATAAAACAAAGGTTGCTGGTTGATCTGAGCGTAATTGAGCATACTCTTTCTCTAGCCCATAGATCTTAGCGGGATTGACTGTGATGGCCTGAATCGCTTTGTCATAATCAAGACCATTGGCCACGGCCATCCCTGCAGATTGTCTAATCCTTCTGGGGTAAGTGAACCACTCATGGGCCGTGAGAGCAATTTCCACTCCCTTTTCCGAAAGTGCCGCCGCCAGATCATCTCTATTTTGAATATGGGAGAAGCTATGAACCGTTTGGTTGGTGGCATTGAGAACAACGGGAATGTTGAGGGCCTTGAGTTCATTAGCATGCATCCAAGACTCAGTTCCACCAAAGAGGACCACTTTCATAGGAAGTTTCCTCTTTCTCATTTCCTTCACAAAGCCAATCAGATGTCTGATTTCATCATAGCTATTGGCCGAAACGACAAAGGGGAGTTTACCTTTGAGAACCGGCATGAAAGCTGATAGTTCTCTCTCATCAAACTTGAGGTCTCTTAAGTTTCTCTTATTAAAGCTTGATTGATTCTTTTGATAAAAGAGCGCTTCATCTATGAATAAGCGAAAGTCTTGCCACAGCTTTGAGTAGTGATTACCAAATGCTCTTTTTTCATGAACACTAACAGAACCAAACATGGCAGTATTCTTCACCAAGTCCTCAGCAGGGGAGTCACTTAACTTAAAGAAAAAACCTTTCCCCGAAAGGAGTCCTCCACCTGGCATCGCCATGGTATAGACAACACCATGGGATCTTTCAATAGGGATACGGGAAGTTTGAGAATTAAAGGCATAGTAGGACTCAAGACTTGGGTTGATAGCACCTTCTTCAACCGAAATATTCTTGGTTGAATCAACGGCTCCAACTTCCATTAGACCAAGATAGGAGACGGCTTCAAAAAGGCCGGGAGTGAGAACTTTCCCTGAACCACTAACAATAGGGAGACCCTTCGCTTGAGGAATTGTTTTGGCGATTTTCTTTATCTTTCCTTTTCGGATAAGCACATCGTGGTCGACTTTCTTTTCACCTTGGGAAGTAAGAACTGTGACTCCCTTGATAAGAAAGCTACCGTTAGTAAGGTTCTTGGTCTTACTATGTTCTTTTTTTAGAAGTTCAAGAATAGCTTCTTTTTGGGGCGCCTTATTGGCACGTGTTCCCAGACCTAGCTTTCTATTTCCAATTTCAAAATCACTTGTGGGAACAACTTCTTTTTTTCGGTCAAAAACAATATGACCATCGATGAGAACCTGATCTGGTTTAGCGTATATGGAGAGTGGGTGACGATCCCAGATCAAGATGTCTGCATGTTTTCCTTTTTCAAGAGAGCCCACTTTCTCTTCAATACCCAAGGCCCAAGCTGCGTTGAGAGTAATCCAGGCCATGGCCTTTTCTTCACTGATCATAATGCCGAGGTCTTTTCCTGCACGCACGACTTTGGCGACTTCATGATTGAGGTGGCGGATATCTTCAGCTGAATCTGAGTGAATAATAGTCTTAACACCATACTTTTCGGTGATGGCCGCGTTAGCAGGTGTGGCATCATAAGCTTCCATTTTAAAGCCCCACCAATCGGCCCAAGTAGAGATACCCGTTTTATGCTCGGCTAGTTTCTTGGCAATTTTATAACCTTCAATGGCGTGGTGAAAGGAGCGAATATTGAAGCCATATTTCTTCGCCATATCTAACATGAGAGACATTTCATCGGCACGGTAGCAGTGGATATGCACAAGAATTTCGCCCTTCATGACTTTTTTAAGAGTTTCTAGCTTGGCGTCTTTCTTAGGAGGAGTAGGGGCGTCACCAATTCCTTTAAGCATTTGCCTCTTGGCTTCTTCATCACCGAGCTTGTTGGCCTCATCAACTTGCTTTTGCCAGTGCTCAAGGTCTCGTTGGTACTTGGTCCAAGTTTGGTTGTATTCAAAGGCCTCTTGGTAAGCGCGGTCATAGCCGGCGACATTCCCCATGCGCGTAGCGGGCCCTCCTTTTTCTCCATAGACTCTCTTTGGATTTTCTCCGCAGGCCATTTTGAGACC
>JAUIBX010000241.1 GCA_030427595.1 Bacteriovoracia bacterium
CAGCCCAATTTCAGAGCGGATGCGGGACTAACGGGGGTTATTACACCAGGCAGTGAATCTTTTACCCTTGATAAGATTATTGATAATCTCGATCAAGTCCCCGCTGACATAAGAACGGCACTTAAAGGTTGTGACTTTTCTGCACTTAATGATGGTGATGACCTTCTGGTATTTGCTGTTACGAATAACTGCTTGTCTCAGACTCAGGTCAACCTCATCAAAGAGACCTATGACATTACTGAAATCCCATATGTTGAGACTCTTGATATCTCAAGCCAGACTCTACCTTTCTTTGATATCTACGCTAAGATTGACGCCAAAGTAGGCTTCACTTTTGACTACACCGACAACAAACACTGGTTTGGTACATTAGGAGTTAATGCTCTTGCCCGTACCGATATCAGAAAGAAGATTGATGGTACTCTTCTTATTGCTGGTGGTGGTTCTCTTGAGCCTCAAGACAACCTAACAACGAACCTCATCCTTGATTACACAATCGGCTATAAGAATGACAACTACTGGGTGAGTGCTGGGGTGGAAGAACTCAAACTCTTTACTCTTAGTGATCCCACTGAGGGGACTGTTGCTTATGGTGAGGATGCTCTTTTCCGTATTCATGGTCAGGCCGATTATAAGCTTTCAATTTTTAAAGTTTCACCTTTCTTGGGTTCTCATGCTCGTAGTGGTTATGGTTTTGGTGATGCCTACTACCTTGGTGCTGACTGGGGTCTCTATGTATGGGGAGATCGTCTCGGTCTTAACTTTAGAACGATGCTTGATAAGGAGCATGTCACTTTAGCAGCAAGAATGAAGTTGTGGCTAATGCAACTTGAAGCGACTTATAAGACAGCAGCGACTAGCGAAGTTGATGGTGTTCAGGTTGCTGATATCATCAGTGCTAATATTCGTTTCTTCTTCTAAGATAATTGTAAATTTAGAATTGCTAAGGCCCTCTTCGGAGGGCCTTTTTTTATTTTAAAGAATGAGAAGGAATGTTGAGATAACAAGGCCTGAGTAAAGTAAGGTAATGAGGCAAAAACCCATGATGTCTTTGGCATTGAGACCAGCAATTCCAAGAGCGGGCAGGGCCCAAAAGGGCTGGACCATATTAGTCCATGCGTCACCCCAGGCGATGGCCAGCGCAGTTTTGGCCAAGGGAACGCCAAGTTCTGAGCTTGCCGGTAACATAATAGCGGCCTGAACGGCCCATTGACCTCCGCCAGAGGGCACAAAGAAGTTCACCAGTCCTGCACTAAGAAAGGTAAAGAGAGGAAAGGTGGTTTCATTTGAAATAGAAGCAAAGAGTTGAGAAAGGCTACCTGCCAAAGAGTGGCCATCATCACCTAGGGCCGTCATAAGACCCATGATGCCGCCATAGAAGGGAAATTGTAAGAGAATACCCGTCGCCCCTGCTGTCGCCTTCTTAATCGCCTTGAGGTAGTGATGGGGTGTTTGATGAAAGAGAATACCTAGAAAGAGAAAGAGGGAATTCACAATATTAAGATTGAGACTGAAGCCATTCTTAAAAAAGTAAAGGCCAATATACCCTAGTCCCATTGCTGCAAGGACGATGGAAATCATAGAGCTATGTTCAAGCCTGTCAGAAAATGAACTGACTTTTACTAATGCTTCTTCCTCTTCCTCTAAAAGCTTAGGGTCAATTGTCACCAATTCATTCTTTTTGGGGAGCATAAAACTATTCAGAAAGGGCAGGGTAACAATCAAGGAGAGGAGAATAGCGAGGTTAAGGGGAGAAAAAAGAGTCTCGCTAACACTAATAACTTCTGTGATCTTCCCCTGAGTGACTTGAGCCAAGTTACCAGAAGTGGCTACGGCCAAGGGGACAGAGCCTGAAAGGCCACCATGCCACACAAGAAAACCTGAGTATGCCGAGGCAATCAAGAGGCGGTAGTCAACGCCTTTAACTTTCTCTGCGATTTCTTTAGCAAAGATGGCACCAATCACAAGGCCAAAACCCCAGTTCAACCAACTTGCAATGAGGGAGATAAAACTCACAAGAATAATGGCCTGTGGGGGTGTTTTTACTTTTGAAGAGAGAAAGTCGAGTCCAAAAGTGAATGGTTTTGAGCTAGCTAGGGCGTGCCCGAAAACTAAGACAAGCGCCATTTGCATGGAAAAGGTGAGAAGACCCCAAAAACCAGTGTTCCAGCTCTCTAATGCTTTAGTGAGGGAGAGATTAGCTACAGGGATCGCTAACAGAAAAGTTATAAAGGTAAGAAGGGCACAAAAAATGAAGGGATCAGGGAGGTAGCGACCAACAAGTTTGACACAGAAATTAACGAGGGGCTTCATCTTCATACTTATCTTTTTCTTTGTCCTTAGACCTTTGAAGCGTAGTTGTAATAGGGCGCTAGATCGGGAAAGAGGCGAAGAAAATCTGTGCCTCGCCTGCGGTCATGCTCCCTAAAGAATAAAGAGAAGTCCATTTTACTTCTTTCAAGTTGCTCCAGCATCTTTGAGTCCCAATGATCCACTTCTTCCATCCATTTGAGTATGCGTTCCATTTTAAGGGTCTCGATAGGAGCAATCCCTACCAGGTCATGCTCGCGTTCTTTCATAAAAGCGATGAGCTCTCGCATCTTGTCACGATAGCTTGGGGGGAGAACTTGAGCGGCCATAAAGCTAGGGTAGCGCAGATGGGGAATGTCAAAAATAATATCCCGTTGTGGGCCTGCATGCTTGCGTCTGACAGTAATTAACCACTCCATTAATGGACGAAAGTTATCAATACTAAGAGCATTGAAGGTGCACATAAAGCTCAAGGAAGCGCCGGGAAGTTTCTCAAGAAAGGTGTCGACATTTTCTTGAAACTTCTCAAAGTTAAGTCCATTTCTAATATATTCGGCCTGCTCGCCAAAGGTATCGACACTTGTGTGCATCATGATTTTTCTAATTTTCTTTTCTTTTTCAAGGGCACCTACAGTCGAGATAAAGCGTTCAAATGTAGCTGCTGGTACGCCAAAGTTAGAGTTTATTGAGAGCTCGAGCTCAGGCATGGGTTCCTTGTCGATGAGGTCAAAGAGCTTCCATGTATCACGACTTAAGAGTGGCTCACCTCCCGTGATCCTAAAAACCATGAGGTCTTTTTTGAGCTCGGGCCACCACTTCCAAAAAGCATCGATATAGGGATTATTATCATCATCGATTGGGGCTTCTCCCTTCATCTTCTTGGTAAAAGGAGAGTTGTGGGGAAAGGCACCGCTGAGTTTATAGCCACCAAACTTATCGACCTCAGTTTGCCAGGCCGTCGAAAGAGAAGGGGAGCAATATGAGCATTTAAAGTTGCAATTGGCGCTAAAGCTCACCTCAAGGTAGCTGGGATTAATATGATCATCCCACTTTGAACTTAAAACCTTTTCATAGAAGGGCTTGGTCCAAGAGGCTTGACCTGTCACATGGCGGTCACTGTAGTGGGTACCGGGCAGGTCTTCGACATCCCAACAGGCCGAGCAGCCTTTTGGCCTCTTACCTTCAAGCATCATTTTTCTTTGATTCAATTTTTCAGAGGTATTATGAAGGGCACTAGGCTTTTCTTTAACTTCCTTAAGAGGAATTTTATGGATGGGTGGTAGGTGACATGAATGGGTTTTTCCTAGGTGCAAGTGAATGGTTGTATTCATCCACTTGGCCATGCAAAAACTTGAAGAGACTTCATTGAGTCTTTTGGCCGTCTCTTCTAGGGTTGATGTGTCATAAATCAAGTGAAATCCCTTAATCTTCGATTCACTAAAATCTTAACGCAAGGGACTTATACCGACAACTATGCTGACTTTATGGTTTTCTTAATGAAAAGGGCATTTTCAATGGCGTTGAGGACTTCCTTTTCTTCAAATGGCTTATAAAAGTAGCCATCTATCAGTTCGCTCACTTCTTCATCTTGACCAAGATTCATGTTTACTCCACCCGTAATAAAGATAAACTTTGGGCCATCACTGGCATGTGGACTACTTTTTACTTTCTTAAGGAGCTCTGGACCGGTCATGCCAGGCATTTTGATATCGGAGATAATAAGATCGAAGCTATTTTCTTCCTTTTCATAGAGAGCAAGGGCTTGCTCACCATTTGGAGCGGTCACTACTTTCATACCATACTCTTCTAGCATCATACTTAAGAGTGAGCGGATCCCCGCCTCATCATCAACCAATAAGACCCTTTTTTCCTTTAAGCTCTTAGCTAGGTCAGGATTCACATTGACTGTTACGGCCTGAACACCTTTAACTTTGTATTCTTTCTTTTGCACAGGGAAACGTATTTGAAACTTACTGCCTTCATTGGGAGTACTTTCAACTTTTATATTACCACCTAGCTCTTTGATAAAATTATAGGTAAGGGAAAGACCAATCCCTGTTCCTTTGTGCACATCTTTAGTGGTAAAAAAGGGATCAAAAACTTTCTTCCTGGTCTCCTCTGTCATGCCACAGCAATGTCACTGACTTCAATGATGAGGCTTTCATTCTCACTACTAAGGTTGATCTCGATAAGCTTGGTCTTGGCTAGAGAAACAGCATCTTTTGCATTAGAAAGTAAATTCATAATGACTTGTTGAAAGTGATCCGCTTGACCGATGGTCGCCCAATCAAAAGAAAAGTCATCAATATTTGATTTGATTTCAATACCGTCAATGCGGTAGATATCTTTGACCATAGCGATAGACTCTTGAATGCAGGGAACAGGCCAAAACTCTTCTTTTTGAGTATCGTCGCTGCGAGAGAGTGTTCTTAAGCCCGCCACAATCTTGGTGATACGGTTAACTGCTTGATTAATCTTTGTCAGACTTTCAAGAGACTCCTTAGAAAACTCGTCATCTTTTCTAAGAAGAGTCGTCATATAGCCTTTAATAATCGCGAGTGGATTATTGATTTCATGATCGACTCCAGCTGCAAGTTCGTCAATAGAAGCAAGTTTGGCCTGATGGATATTTACTCTCTTTTGTTCTTCAAGCTCTTTCTCTTTCTCGACTCGGGCACTGATATCATTGGTAACCGCAATTTGAGCGGATTAGCCGTTCGGAAGTTTAATGGGAGCTGCATAGGTTTCCATAATGCGCTCTTTTCTATTAAGTCCTCTAATTTTAAAGACTAAGTGGGCATTTTCGCCACTTGTGACTTTGTTATTAAGTTCAATAAACCTTTCTCTATCTTCCTCAACAACCAGATCGTAGACATTAGCGCCCTTTACCTCCTCAAAGTTATTCGCTTCGATGAGCCTGAGGCCATGATCGTTCATTTCTACTAAGGAGCCGTTTTTATCAACAACCTTTACACACGAGGGGGAGGCATCAAGAATGGCCTTAAGCTCTTTCAATTTTTCGTGGTATGTATAAAAGGATTCCCTGAC
>JAUIBX010000019.1 GCA_030427595.1 Bacteriovoracia bacterium
CCTTGATTTTGTTTGGTGTCCTGACGTTCTCTACAACTACGTGATGGACACCAAACAAAATCAAGGTCTCAACACCCGTCAGATGTATGTGGGACGCAAAGTTTTTCCTATTCCTCAGCTTTATCAAAATGATGTGGCCTTGGCCCATATTCAGGTTGAAGCGGATACCGATGGACTTCTTCGTCACTACCCTCTCGTCGGAAATGTAGACACCCTCTACTTCCCTGGCTTTTCACTTGCAACCTACGAGGCCTACACCGGCGACAGACCGACCCTTGAACTTCTTAACGTGGGAGAGGCCAAACTCAAACTCAAAACGGGAGACCTCTTTCTCAATGACCTTGGCGAGGCCAAGGTGCGCTGGTTTGGTAGTGAACAGAACTTTCCCGTCTATCGTTTCTGGGACGTCATCTCTGCCGCTGATGATAACCCCAAACTTAAAGAAGCTTTCAATGGCAATGTGGTCTTCATTGGCTCTACCGCCTACGGCGCCCACGACCTCAGGCACACTCCTGTAGATCCTTTGATGCCAGGGGTTTTCTTTCACATGAATATGCTCAATATGCTCCTTGATGGAAAATTCCTTAAAAGGGCCGATCAGTCCATGACCTACTCTTGGATGATCCTCATCATTGGAACTCTTATTATTCTCATTGTGCAATTCTTTAATAATGCCCTCTATGACCTCATTGCTCTGGTCACAGTAGCGGCAGGTGTCTTTGTCTATGACCTTCAGGTTCTCACACCCCAAGGTTATGAGATTAAACTCTTCTTTTGCCTCTTTTCCATTGTCGGCTGCTATTCGTGGAATACCTTTCTCAACTTCTACTTGGCCAACAAAGATAAGCAATTTCTTAAGAATGCCTTTGGAAACTACATTTCCCCCGAACTTATTGATGAAATGTACAAATCTGGTGAGCCACCAAAACTTGGTGGTGACTCTGGTGTAAGAACAGCTTACTTCACTGATATCCAAGGCTTTTCAAGTTTCTCTGAGAAGCTAACGGCGACTCAACTGGTTGAGCTTCTCAATGAGTACCTCACTCATATGACAGATATCCTTCTTGAAGAAAAGGGAACTCTTGATAAGTATGAGGGTGATGCGATTATCGCCTTCTTTGGTGCTCCCATGCCTCTTGAAGATCACGCTCGTCGTGCCTGTTTGGTGGCCCACCAAATGCAAGAAAGGCTCGCTGAACTTCGTCTTAAGTGGCAAGGTGAAGGCGATAAATGGCCAAAAATCGTTCACGACATGAGGATGAGAATCGGTATTAATTCCGGTGAAATCGTGACCGGAAATATGGGTTCCGCCTCGCGAATGAACTATACCATGATGGGTGACTCGGTGAACTTGGCCGCCCGTCTTGAAGAATCAGCAAAGCAGTACGGCGTCTTTACCCAAGTGGCCAAAGAAACCGTAGACCTAGCTGGCGATGAATTCCTATGGCGAGAACTTGATACTATTAAGGTTGTCGGAAAATCCATTCCTGTTACTTCTTATGATCTCCTTGGTCTCAAGGCCACAGCTCCTCAATTTCTCCAAGATCTTGCTGAGAAGTTTTCTTATGGGATTTCTCTTTATAAATCCCAACGTTTTGAAGAGGCCCTTACCGTCTTTAAAGAAACTCTTGAGCTTGAATACCAACGCTTCCCTGAACTTAAGGGAATTAAAACGAATCCTAGTGAAATCTATATTGAGCGTTGTGAAGAGTATATCAAGCTTCCACCACCACCAGATTGGGATGGCGTTTGGACGCTGACAAGCAAATAGACAGGTTGCAGGTATCAGGTGGCAGGTTTCAGGTTAGATCGTGCCACCTTACTCAACCTGTCCCCTGTAACCTGTTCCCCGTTCCCCGTTATAAAATTCTACACGCGAGATCGTGACCTTCGAAGCGGATGCGCTGAAGGTAGGATCGACCGAATGGAATCACCAAAACAAATTGGTCACGGGCCGTCACTTCAAAGAGATTAATATAGAGAGTGGTACGAAAAGGCACCAACTGTCCGTATTGAACGGGGGCCTTGGCCTCAACTCTCCCCTCTATCAAGTCTTGATCCAGGGTGGTCGCGGTCAAATCAAACTTAAAAGGAAAGCCGTTATAGAGGGGCATCTGACCGGAGACGGAATAATCTCCATTTCGGTAGAGCCAGCAATTCATAGTAGGAAGTGCTAAAGCACTTCCTATCATAAGAGAAAAAAGTAATGTCACTAAAATTTTAGTACGCAAGCATATCCCTTGCAGCGCTAAGTACACTGTCTTTGTTAGGAAGAATGGCCTTTTCAAGAATGCGGTTAAAACCAACGGGAGTAAAGGTTGAACCCACACGCTTAACAGGAGCATCTAAGAATTCAAAGGCCTTTTCATTTATAAGAGCTACTAACTCACCACCAAAGCCAGCAAAAACCTTATCTTCATGAACCACTAAGCAGCGATTGGTCTTCTTAACTGAAGCGAGGATTCCCTCTTCATCAAGAGGACTAATAGAGCGTAGGTCCACCACTTCAATTTGGGAACCATCTTCATTAGCAATTTGCTCGGCGGCTTCCAGTGAGTGATGAACAGTGTTGCCGTACGTGAGAATAGTGAGGTCACTTCCCTCGCGACGGACACGACATTTCCCAAAAGGTACTTCAAAATCTTCTGGAACGACAGTCATCGCCTGCTTAGCATTATAAAGCGCCTTAGGCTCTAAGAAGACAGAGGGTCCTTTGGAGCGCATACAAGTTCGTAAGAGCCCGGCCGCATCATCAGCAAAGGCAGGCACCACAATGCGAATTCCAGGAAGAGGTGCCAGTGAGGCCTCAATATTTTGAGAGTGATAAAGACCACCACCAATATAACCACCAGAAGCAATCCTGATAGTCACGTTGGGAGAAAAGGCTCCATTTGAACGCCAATAATCATGAGAGGTCTCCACCATTTGTTCCATGGCAGGCCAAAAGTAATCCGCAAATTCAGCGCCCTCTACGACGACACGAATGTCATCGCGAAAGCGGCTAAAACCATTGGCCGTACCGAGAATATAGTCTTCAGCAATGGGGCCATTAAAAACTCTTTCAATGCCAAATTCTTGCTGCATACCTTTTGAGACATTGAAAATGCCGCCCTTATCTTTATTGGCCATATCCTGACCCCAAATATAGGTGTCGGGGTTATGACGAAACTCGGCCTTAAGAGTGCTGTTGAGAGCATCGATAAATTTAATCTCTTCCCCAGATTCATTATGAGTTCCCTCTGGGTATTTTGAAGCTTCGTAAGCTTCAGGAATAACAAAGTCATAAATAGACTCTGGGTCCGGGTTAGGAGCACCCATGGCCGCCTTGTGAGCATCGAGAACCATCTTTTTGGCTTCGGCCTCGACTTCTTCCATTTCCTTTTTGGTAAGAAGTTTATTCTTAGTCATCGCCTCCTCAAAGGCCTTAAGAGGATCTTGAGCGAGAGCATCCGCGAGCTCTTTTTCGTCTCTATAGAGTTCGTGCTTATCTGAGTTTGAGTGGGAATGAATTCGCACACAGCGGGCATGAACGATAACAGGCTCTTCTTTTTCAATGGCATGCTTTCTGGCCTCGGCCATAGCATTCATGGAATCAAAGACGTCTTTACCATCACAGTGAATAATGCGCAGGTTTTTAAAACCAGTGAAGTTATCGGCGACAAATTCATTGGCCGTCTGATCAGACTTAGGAACAGAAATCCCATAGCCATTATCTTGGAAAACAAAAATAACTGGCAGCTTCTCACGAGAGGCGCCGTTGATTGCTTCATAACAATAACCTTCTGAAACAGAAGACTCCCCTTGTGAAGAAATGGCCACGCCATTATGACCATATTTTTTCATAGCACGGGCAACGCCGACAGCATGGAGAACATGGTTACCCGTACAAGATGAAACATTGTGGATATTCCACTCAGGCTTAGCGAAGTGGTTACTCATATGGCGCCCACCTGAAGCTAGGTCCGTGCCTTTAGAGATACCATTAAGAATGATTTCCTCGGCGGTGAGACCAGCAGACAAGCAAGTTTGCAGGTCACGGTAGTAAGGAAAGAGGTGGTCTTCTCCCAGGGTAAAGACCTGACCAATAGCAAGCTGAATAGCATCGTGACCAGCGCAGGGAGCGTGGTAAGACCATCCAATGGCCTGCTTAAGGTAGTTTGGCGCGCGCTCGTCAAGCTTGCGACCAAGAACGAGGAGAGAATACCAAGTCTTTAGGGTATTTTTATCAGTATTTTTGGTGGTGTATTTCTTTGCGACTTTCATAAGCATTGCCAGTCCCTCTTATTTTTAAACTTGAATAGGATTAAAAGTGGGCTAAAAGATAACGAATCCAAGTATTTAGGTCAATAAAAGAGCATGAGACAGCTTATCTAAATAACTGAAATCACATCGAAAAGCGAGGCCTCGCCATGCATTTTGCCATAAAAAAAGCCTCCCAGCGGGAGGCTTAGATTATAAATCATTCTTGAAAGTTTTAAGGTCCTGCTCTTAGGGTTCTTCCAGTGGGTAAGGAATCTTTCTATAGACCCTATAGGCTCCACCACTTACCGAGAAGGCAGCTGGTTGTGCCAGAGTGTAGCTCGTTCCAGAACCAAAGAGAATGGTTACGGTGGTCGTTGTTACAGTTGCGCCACCAGTATCAATCTCAAGGACTGTTCCATTAGGAAGATCAATTGGTGCACTGAAGGTTGCTGTCAGACTACCACCTGTTATCGATACTGTTGGAGCACCTGCTGGCGCCACTTCATTGACAGTCGATTCAGCACAACTGGCATACTCTGGACGATAGTTTTGATCAAGGAGACCAATATAGCTACCATCAAAATCGATACGGTTGTCATAGGCGACAGAGAAGGTATTGCTCAAATCATCATTAGTACGAGAACGAATAAAGAAGTTTAAGGCTCCCGTAGGAGGATTGGTTCTGAAAGTAATCTGATCATTAGTCCCCGTTCCTCTGCGATCAAACTCTTGCACCACCATGCGGGTGTCAGCAGTTAAATCAAGAGTTGCATCTGAACTTAACCAAACTTCAGTTCCAGGTCCAATGGTCACACCTGCAGGCAGGTCGCCAGAAAGAGTGGAGACATTACCTGCGGAGCCAGTTACTGTGAGACCGAGATCAGGACCATCCACAAAATTGGCGGCGAGATTAGTGAGTTCATGCTCTTCAGGCGTAAACTCACGATCCCAGTCTCTTACCATCAGGCGCACACGGGCCTTGATATCGTAGGAGGCATCTAGACAATTGAAAGTGTAGTAATTGTTATAAAGACCACTACTTGAATTGCCAAAGGGGTCAAAGCTCGCACTATAGGACTCCCACGCAGCACGATTCCCCGTAAGCGTAGGATTCACTGTGCGGTAACCATCCATATGGTGGTTAGAAGCAAAGCAACTAGGGTTAGGAGTATCCGTCGTACCTGAAAGTGAATTGGTGTCACTCGTATAATTACGATGAGAAATAAAGTTTGCCAGATAGCGATTTGTCCCGAGAGACTTACTAATTGGCGAGCTTACCGTTTCAGTCTGATTACCACCAATTACTGTGGTATAAATACGCCCTGTATTGACATCATAAGTTGAAGGCAGAAGGTCTCTCTTTGGTCCCGCTAGACCATCGACAGCACGCCCCCCACATTCAATCTCTTCAGGCTCGGATAGAGTACATTCACAAATACTTTCATCCGGAACACCATTGGTGTTAGCGTCTTCAGTACCAAAGGTGAAAGCACAACTCACAGTTCGAACAGTAATTGTTCCGGTATCAAGATTGGGAAGGTCCTCATCAATATTACTATAATCATAGGTACAGAAGCGACTTGCGATAGTTTCTGGCTCACAGTCACCACTTCCTGACTCACAGTATATCGATCCAAAAGAGCGTTGGTTACCTCCGGCGAGGGAGCCATTGCTATCGGCCGCAAGACCTGCTCCAAAGACAGCGAGGTGATCGGCATTAGTTCCAGTGCCAGAGGTATCACCAATGAAGGAACCTACGGCATCACCCGTTATAAAGAGCGCATCCCCAGTACTACCAACAGCTGCCGGGGTACATGAACTTCTTTGAGGAAAGTCCTCATAAATAGTAACTGTTCTATCAGAAGCTCCTGAAGGAAGTGACTGATATGAAAAGGGCACATACTCAACATACTCACACATGCCGGCACCAAATTTAATATCAAATTCAATACCGCGATTATAAAGATCGGATTCACCACCCTCTAAAAGGCAGACGATGTCATTAAGACCGTAAACAGCTGTGTTGTAATTGGGGTCATTAATATCATCGATAATTTGGCCTGAAGTCACGCGACAGCGTGATGTCCCCATTCCCTGTCCTTCTTTGTGAACAACGTAAGAGCTGGCCTCTTCAGTCACCTGAGTGATTTCAAAGACGTTGTAAACCACCATAGGGAAGCTGTAGTCTACAAAGCTGGTTCCATCGGCGGTTCTAAAGCGGATAGTAAAGTTTCCACCAGCAAAAGGTTCGGAAGGAGTACCAGAGAGAACCCCGGTTTCTGTATCGAAGGTAAGACCGGCAGGAATAATGCTTGGAGTGAGGCTCGCCTGAGCAAATTCACCTTTTAGAGAAGGCTGAACATAGAGGGGCTCACCCACATAACCAATAATAAGATTGGACATCTCAACGTCGGTAATATCGGCGTGTTCTTCATTTTGCATATCGACGATAGGGTTTGACTCAGTGAAATCATCGATATGAATATTGGTCCCAGAGAAGGTAAAGTGATTAAAGAAATCCTCAACCGCTACAGTGACTTGAGAATTTGCTGTATCTTTATCATAAGCAGTACCGAAGACAGCTTCCCCTACTGAAACATAGTTATTGTCATTGGCGCCATCAAAAGCACCAATAGTACTGCCTATGTAGAAAGGATTGCCATCAGAGTCGACTCTACCAGAAGAAGAGCTATTGGTATCGACTCCATTACCATCACCAACTTTAAGGTTAACCACTGGTCCGACAATTGCTTGAACAGTGCTTGTCGTTGCTCCGGCATTGTAGGTCAGCGTATCACCTTGAGTGATAAGACTTCCGCTCACATGCTGAAGAAGAACATAGTAGCGATCATCTGTATTATCGACAGCATTGGCTGTATTATTATTTTCACGATGTTTTTGAACGACGATGCCAACACCGTCAGCCCCCCATGTGACTCGTTCGCCAACTATGACATTTGACCATTGACCAGTGCTATTATCAATTTGTACGACACCTGTGACATAGGCTCTTCTTTGGATGGACTTAATCGTAGTATTTGAAGCACCACAGGTAATAAGGTCTGAACCATTAAAGGTCCCTGTACCTAATTCAACATAGAGGCGCTGGCCACCATTGGCCGCCGTATTATTGTCACGGGCACGGATAATACCAGTCGCACCATTACTGGAAGAAACAGTTGTACAGTCTCCTACATCAAAGCCGGTAGCGTCTTTGACATACCAGTACTCATAACCCTTTACGAGGACTTCATCAGCAAAGAAGACCTCAGCGTTATCAATACCGTAGCCATTACCAATGTCTCCATTTCCTTCAACGAGAAGACCATCAGTCACTTCATCACCATCAGTATCAATGGTCATGAGCACTCGCCCAGAAACTTGATCGCCAGAGGCAGGGTTCGTTTGAAAACGGGTGCCACGATAGAACTTTTCTGTATTTCCTTGGATACGCACAAATTGATAACGGTTGAAGCTTGGAAGCGAGGGCGACTCTACTACCGTCATGGTGTAATCAGAGAGAACAGTATCCCCAACTTTATTACTGACAGCGACGGTAAAGGTCGTTTCGGAAAGGTTACCAATATCAGAAACAGAGTTTGGAATAAAAGCCCCATTTCCGGTGGTCAAAACAGTCGTACCGTTATAAATATCGTCGGAGAAAACAATATCATCAGGTGTTGATGGAGTAATAGCAAAGAGAGTATCCCTCTCTTCATAATTCGGAGCACCTGAATCAAGGCTTACTTCAATTCCAGTATCAAGACAGAATTTAGGAACCCTACCCGCAACAGGAAAGGTTGCTGAGGCATCTGTTGAGAAGACATGAACTACAGAGTCTGAAGTGGCTCCGATAGTCGCTCTTTCAAGAATAAAGCTTGAAGCTGAGTCTATAGAGTCCCCTGGGACAAAAACCTGAGGCAAGTTGCCATTGGAACTACAGCCAACTAAGTCTGTATCTACCTGAACAAAGAGGCGACGGTTTTCTTCGTCAATAAATTTAACCGTAGCAATTGCTCCATTTGAAGTTGAAACCTTGCCATCTACAGAGAATTGATCAACCGCAGTAACTTTAAGGATAAGTATTTCATCTTCAAGCTGATCGTAGACAACTTTATCGAACTTGGTAGCCGTGAGAAACTTCGCCGTTACAAGACCGATTTCCTGACCATCACTTGTATCTGGGTTATAGGCTGGAAAGAATGCCCTGATTGAGTAATTACTTGTTGTTGAATTGTAGCTACTTGGTGCCCATGAGATTGTGCCATTTGAATCATCTAGAGTAGCCCCTGAAGGTAATGATGGAGAAGCTCTATAAGTGAAAAAGCCAAAATTGATATCATTAGCCTGGTAATTATCGACGCCATTGATGACAAGAGTCTCTGAAGCGGAATCGCCAAGATAGGCCGTAAGATCTTTTGAATTACTTCCGTCATTGTAGGCAACCGCAGTTGGAGCGATTAGGGCATTGTAATTAAAGACAAAGCTATCAATCACGAGACCAGTCGTATTGTCTGTTGCCGTAATTGTTATATCACGATCGATATCGATAGTGGCCACTTGATCTGGCTCAACGGTAATTTGACCAGTTGACGGGTCAATAGAGAAGCCATCCCTAGGAAAACTATCAATAGAGTAAGTTACGGTGCCACCAGTTGGATCATCTGTTGCGTCAATTTGATCATTCCAACGGGCGTTAACTACATAGTCTGTTGTTCCAATATCATTAAAGAGACGATACACCTTTGAAGACTGCATCGAAACAGCAGTTGTCGTGACAGTACCTGCGCTATTGCCGTTATGAATAAAAAGACCTTCTCTAAATAGAGATTCCAGACCACCGACATCGAGGGCAGAAAGATAGAGAATATTTCTTCTTTCATCAATATGTTCAATGGTCGCCTTACCAAAGATCGTCACATCATCAGAGTCTTCATTACAGCTTGTTGTTGAGGTCGCTTGACAAGCACGTACAACAGTTCTTGTACCATCATTGAAACCAGCGACGAAACCGGCTGCATTATCGACCCTAATGGCAAAGCGACTAGGTGAACCTGTCGAATTTTCTGGAAGATAGTAAGTGAGCTCATACTCTTGAACTGTCTCAACTGAGTCACCAGGAATAAAGGTTGCAAAAGGAATTGTGATTGAACCCTGCTCTTCAGAGTCAAGCTGGCTACCTCTATTAGCTGTGCCCTCACTAAGAGTAGCAGTAATCGTGAGAACATTGTCATCACCAGTAAAGTCCAACCCACTTGCAATAGTGAAAGGACCAAATGGAGAGACAAGGTAATCATCAGACGAGTCGGTATTATTGGCAGCACCATCAAAGTCACCAGAGCGAACCCCTAGACCTTGAACTGTTTGATTGAAACTGTAGTCCCACTGAAACTCACCACTATTTTTGGTACAGCCACCGTTTGTGCCACAAACACCATTAATACGGATTCTCTTAAAGATATTCTTTCCACTGGCCGCTGGCATTGGGTAAGGGTCAGTCGACGGTGGGTCACTGGGTACGTAAAGAATAGGCTTATAGATCACACGGGAGATGGCCGCTGAACCAGGATCACAATTTCCGTAACCACTATTCGTTGGATCAGTGAGGTCAACTGGACAATTATCAACGTAATAACCCTCATCAAAAAATTTATAATAAGCACTGTAAGTATTAGAAGAGTGATCACTAGCGCTGGTAGAAGAAAACTTATTGTCATAATCATTGGCCACTATATAAGAGGCTTCAGACCCAGAACAGTCAGCACTACCACCCTTACAAGGGTTAGATCCTTCAATAATAGTACTTCCCACTCTCACCATAAGAACTCTTTCGTTCTCATTGGAGGCATCAGCAACTTCTGTAATAGCAATAATGGTCCCTGTACGATGGAAGGTACCTTGCTTATAGGGATTAGGAACTGGTGCCGCTTCAGGAAACATAGTGGCAGAAGTGTTGATAGTGTCACCAACATTAAAGCCTGTACCATCAGCAACTACGAGGAAGTAAGTGTCGCCACGAGACTGGTAAAGCTCAAGAGACTCTACCGTGAAGGCGACATCGCTAACCTCAGGAGTTGGCGTAGGAGTGGGAACAGAGTCCTCCACTTCCCCACTAGAACCCCCAGAAGCTGACTTTTTGGTCGGTGGATCTTCTTTAAACTTCGTAAACGAGTCCGGCATACATGACGTAGCCAAGAGTATCGTAATTAAAGTGAGCAATGAAAAAGTTCGTGTTCTCATACTTTCATATTATCGACCTTTTCCTTGAGAAAATTAGGACTCCTTTAGGAGCTGAGTGATTTTAATGATTTAGGCAATATTTTCCGGACCACAATGCTCAGAAATGCCTGCAAACTGCCCACGATTTGTGGACAAGTGCACCTAAAGTGCCTCAAATCACATCCAAAATGGCGGTGCCGTGCAGAGTGATAAATGGGCCCCTAAGGCCGTAAGATGATTAAGTTTTTGGACAGAAACTGTATTTTTTTCTTCACAACTAACTTTACTTTTTAAAGGTTTGAATACTTTTAAGAAATTACAGGAAAACTAAGGAGATTCTCATGCCCGTGGCCACCTATGAACAGTACTGCGACATGCTTAATAAGGCCCAAAAAGATGGTTATGCTTATGCCGCCATCAACGTCACTTCCACCTCTACTGCCAATGCTGCTCTTAAGGCCTTTAGCGATATGAAGTCAGATGGCATCATCCAAGTGTCAACTGGTGGTGGAAAGTTTGCTTCTGGTCAAGGTGTTAATGACATGGCCTTAGGAGCGATCTCTCTCGCCCAACACGTTCACCTCATGGCCGAAAAGTACGACGTTATGATTGCTCTTCACACGGACCACTGTCACCCAGAGCATGTGGAAAGTTTTCTTGAGCCTCTTCTTAAAGAATCTGAAAAGCGCGTCGCCAAGGGTGAAAAACCCCTCTTTAACTCTCATATGTTTGATGGCTCTGTTTTACCATTGGCCGAAAACCTTAAGACTAGTAAAGATCTTCATGAGCGTTGCCAAAAGCTTGGCATCATCCTTGAGATTGAAACCGGAATCGTTGGTGGTGAGGAAGACGGTGTAAATAATGAAGATGCCCCTTCTGATAAACTCTACACCAGTCCAGAGGAAATGGTTGAAGTGGCAAAAACCCTACGCCCTATCGGTCCATTTATGTATGCGGCGACTTTTGGTAACGTCCACGGCGTTTATAAACCTGGTAATGTTAAGCTTCGCCCGGACATTCTTAAAAATGGTCAGGATGCGGTGATTAAAGAGCTTGGTGAAGAGTCTCGTCACTGGCTGGTTTTCCACGGCGGTAGTGGCTCGGAGCTTTCAGAGATTCACGAAACTCTAGGTTACGGTGTCATCAAAATGAATATCGACACTGACACTCAATACGCCTACACCCGTCCCGTCGTCGATCATATGTTCACCAATTACGACCAAGTCCTAAAGGTTGAAGGTGAAGTCGGCTCTAAGAAACACTACGACCCACGCGCCTGGAGTAAGAAGGCCGAAAACGGCATGACCGAAAGAATCGCTCAAGCGATCAAAGACCTTAAATCGGAAGGAAAAACAATTTACAGGTAGCAGGTAGCAGGTTACAGGTGGCAGGTTTTGATCGTGCCACCTAACCTACCCGTAACCTGTAACCCGTCACCTGTCACCCGTTAACGGAATTTCCTTCCGCCTCTTCTCTTTATATCTATTAAATTCAGTTTAAGTGGTTCTCTTGTCGATCAAATCGACAGGAGGACCCATGAATTGGACGGTCTTAACAAATTTAGCGAACTTCTTTAATGGAATCTTGGGGCTTTCCCTTGATCTTAGTAACGCCAATCTTTGGCGTAAGCTACAATTAAAGTGGCGTGGACCCAAACCTCCCCTGGCCTTGCGTTTGAAATTTCTTAAAGATACGAAACTCAACCTTTCTTCAAAGGCGACAATTCGCCAGCTCACCTATGAGGCCCTTCTTTATATACAAGAACAAACCAATTACTTTAACCGTCAAGAAATCAATGAAAACAAAAAAGAAGACCGAGAGCTTCTTAAAGAATCTTGGCTTGGGCTTTACCCCCATGAGGTGACCCTCATTCGTATCGCCAACCTTCAAAACGAAGATTTCTGCTCGCCTCTTCATCATGGTGGACCTTACAGAGGTGCCTCTTTAAGAGGTATTCGTAAGCAAATTAGTGATCTAGTTTTTGCGGCCAGAAAAAAAGGTCTTTCTGTTACAGAAGTGCAGATTGTTCACACTCACCCCTCTGTTGAGGCGATTATTGAAGAAGACAATAATAAGTCCTCCTTCATTTTTAATGGTCTGAGTGCAGGAGACCAAGAACTAGGTAGAATGATCGCCCCCTTTGTGCCCTACCCAGTACGCATCAAGGCGGTCACGCCGGTGGCGAATTATTCCATGCTCTTTTAAGTTAAATAAGCTAATTAAGAATCTTTCAATGTCTTTGAAACAATTTCGTAAACATTCTTAGAGAGGTCTTCTTTCTCCACGATTCTCTTAAGCTCCTTACCCATCAACTCTTTCATGGCAGGCTTCAAACGCTTATAGTCCTTGTAGGCCGAGGCCAAACGAGATGCCACTTGCGGGTTGATACCATCCATCTCAAGAATCTTATCGGCCAAGTAGCGATAACCGCGACCACTTTCATGGTGAAATTGCACATGGTTGCGAGCAAAGCTCCCCAGTAGTGAGCGCACGAGATTGGGAACACTACTATTGTAAACAGGATCCTTTTCAATAAGAGGCAGACGATCAAAAGTCTCATCACGGTAAGAGCCAGCACTCACTGCGATCCACTTTTGAATCACGAGAGTGTCATTCTTCCACTTATCATAGAAGGCCTGAGAAGCCTTTTCAAAGATTTCACCGCCAATAAGGCTTAAGCAAGTCAACCCACTAATTTCTTCTGTCATATTAGTGGCCGCTCTAAAGTGATTATCCGCAAGCTTGGCCACCTCATCATCTTCACAATATGTGAGTAGAGAAAGGACACGTGAACGAAGAGCGCGTTTGCCAACAGAGAGAGGATCAAGCTGATACTCTCCAGGCGTAGCATTCTCTTGGTAAACTTCAATAAGCTGAGTCTTAAAGGCCTTGGCCAATGTCTTTTGCACAAAGGTTCTCACCTGATGAATCGCCTGATAATCCACTGGGTTATGTTCTTGGGCAAGAAGAGTTAAGGAAGGAATACCTAAGAGCATGGCCTTCACAGCAGGATCTAAATTCTTATCTGAAACAAGGAGTCCAAAAGATTCCACAAAGCCAGAGTGAACTGAAAGCTCCTTACCTTCATTATGCTCTCTTAATAATTTATAGATGAGTTCACTTGAACTTCTTTGAACCGCTTCATAACGATTAAAGAGATCCGTGTCTTTGGCCATCATAAAGAAGAAGTCTTCTAGTTTGTAAGGAGCCTTAACTCGAATAGGAGCACTAAAGCCACGGTTGAGTGAAACATGAGGCTTCTTAGCGACACCGGTAAAGGTAAAGGTCTCTTGAGGCAGAGTGATATGAAGAAGACCGTTGTCGATCTGGTTTTGCTCGACAGCTCCATCTTGTTTGAGGTTAAGAGTCATCTCCTTGCCTTCATCATCAAGAAGGGCCACAGCAAAAGGAAAGTGAAAGGGTTCCTTCTTTGATTGGCCAGGAGTAGGAGGGCAACTTTGCTCGACCTTAAGCTTTAGCTCTTGAGCGGATTCATCATAGTCCCAGTGAACCTCAACTTGAGGAGTTCCCGACTGATTGTACCAATTCTTAAATTGAGTAAAATCAAAATTATTATTGGCCACACTCATGGCATGAAGAAAGTCTTCCGTGGTGACGGCCTGACCATCGTAGAGCTCAAAGTATTTATCCATCCCCTTTCTAAAACCTTCCTTACCAAGAAGGGTGTGAACCATGCGGATCACCTCAGCACCTTTTTCATAAACTGTGGCCGTGTAGAAGTTGTTTATCTCAATATAAGAAGTTGGTTTAATGGGATGGGAAGTCGGGCCTGCATCCTCAACAAATTGAAAGGTACGCAAACGCTGAACGTCTTGGATACGTTGAACCGTTCTTGAGTTGAGGTCACTAGAGAATTCCTGATCTCTAAAAACAGTAAGTCCCTCTTTTAGGGTCAATTGAAACCAGTCACGACAAGTCACACGGTTGCCAGTCCAGTTGTGAAAATACTCATGACCCACAACAGATTCAATACCAAGGAAGTTGTCATCAGTGGCCGTCTCTTGATTGGCGAGAACATAAACAGAGTTAAAGATATTGAGACCTTTATTTTCCATCGCGCCCATATTGAAAGCATCAACGGCAACAATCATATAAATATCGAGGTCATACTCGAGGCCAAAAGTCTCTTCATCCCACTTCATGGACTTTTTGAGAGATTCCATAGCGTGATCACAGCGGCTTTCGTTGCCCTTATCACAGTAAATGCGCAGGTCAATTTTTCGCCCAGACATTGTGGTGTATGTGTCTTGAACCAGGCCAAGATCTCCGGCCACAAGGGCATAGAGATAAGCAGGTTTTGGAAAAGGATCTTCCCACTCCATCCAATGAAGCCCACCTTCAAGCTCCCCTTCACCAATAGGGTTTCCATTACTCAAAAGAACCGGATAATCCGCTTTAGGTGCAATGATCTTAGTGGTGAACTTGGCCATCACATCTGGGCGATCAAGGTAATAAGTAATTCTTCTAAAACCCTCTGGCTCATTTTGAGTACAGAAAATGGGTCCAGACTTATAAAGACCATCAAGGGCCTTATTTGCTTCAGGGTTGATGGTGTTTTCAATCACACACTCAAAAGAATCGGGAACATCTTTTAAAAGGAGGCCATTATCGCTCACCTGATACTGGTCAGCCGGGAGCTCTTTGCCATCAATAGAGACTTTATTGAAAATCAGCTCTTCACCATCGAGCATAAGGTTCTTTTCGCTACTATCACCATTTGGATTTCTGCGAATGGCCAGGCGATTGATAACTTTGGTCTCACTAGAGTGGAGATGAAAAGTTAGATGGATAGTTTCCACCTCAAAAGCATGGGGGCGGTAGTCACTGAGATGAATAGTTTTAGGGGTGTCCGTTTTCAACATGATTGGTCCTCTTGATATGCCTGTTTGACTCGATAATGTGCCAAAAATTGGTCACTCTGTCAGGTTTCATAGGCCATGCAAAGCGCTGAGAAGCCTATATCAACTCTTTGCAGCAAAGAGGGTTTATGATTACAATAGGAAAGAATGTCATTTTAAGGACTTATGGTTAATCTGAAACAAGACCCAAATAAGCGCCACTACTTCGCTGAGGTGAAACCGGAGGAGTACGCTGAGATCATGGCCAAGGCGATAGCTGATAAGGTCGAAATCCTTACCTGGGAACAAGGTAAGAGCGGCTCCGATGTGGAAAAGTATCTCGCCAAGTCTTATGAGCAAG
This sequence comes from Bacteriovoracia bacterium, assembly GCA_030427595.1. Classification (GTDB taxonomy): domain Bacteria; phylum Bdellovibrionota; class Bacteriovoracia; order Bacteriovoracales; family Bacteriovoracaceae. Next base: position 15,682 of record JAUIBX010000019.1, read on the forward strand.
GAAGCGGTGTCATCACCTTAGAAAGTGCAGGCGGTCTTCTTTCAAAACTCTTAAGCTCCAAACTTATTGGGAAAGAAATATTTGTCAAAATCGGTAGTGGTAAGTTTCAGTTCTTTACGACCAGCCTCTTTTCCCAAAATGAAGAATCAAAGGCCTATGAGCTCAAACTCAATCGCAGTGTATTTAAGACCATGCAAAGGCAGAACTACCGTCTACAAGCGGGACCCAATATCAAAATCCAATTTCGTATTGATGACGATACCCTTCATGATGGCCTCGACATTAGTGCCGGTGGTACCGCTTTTATTGTTTCGGCAGAGGAAGCTGACCGCTATCAAAAAGGCACTGTCTTTACCGATTGTAAGCTAGGCATGAATAAAGTGAAGTTTGATATCCCCACCGCTAAGGTCGCTGGCACTTGGCCGATTAAAGACACAGAAAATAAACCCACCGGTGAACTTAAAGTCGGCATTGCCTTTGAAAATATCTCTAACGACACAGAAGAGGCGATGTTTCAGGCGATCAATGGCGAGGCCCGAGCTGAAGAAATGCGAAAAATTATGCTTGAAAAGAAGGCCTCAAAGGCCCAAGAAAGTAGTTCCTAAACAAATACCAATTAATCCAATAAAATCATTAATTTAGACAATCATTCACCGTCTCCCATCAGCTGTGCAATCTTTTCCCTGTCACCGATATTAGGTTTGACTAAGGTTTAGGCCGAGGGGTATGGTTCCCTGCACAATTTTCATCACACAACACTGAGATGCACTATGAATATCGAGTCCTTACGCGGATATAGAATGGTCCAGAAGGCCAACCTCTTACGCGCTAATAACCTCTATCCTTTCTTTCGCTCTATTGGTGATTCCGAGGGAACGGTTGTTCAAGTTGATGGTCAAGACCAAATCATGATTGGTTCTAATAACTACCTAGGACTCACTCACCATCCTCATGTGATTGAATCGGCGATTAAGGCCGTTGAAAAGTTTGGTACAGGTTGTACCGGTTCTCGATTCCTAAATGGCAACCTTGCTATTCATGAAGAACTTGAAGAGCGCTTGGCCAATTACATCGGTCATGAAAAAGCTCTGGTTTTTTCAACCGGCATGCAAACAAACTTAGGAAGTCTTTCTGCTGTTTGTGGCCCTAAAGACTGTATGCTCTTTGATAGCGAAAACCACGCTTCCCTTATCGATGCTTCACGTTTGGCCCTAGGTCCAACATTTAAATATAAGCACAATAATATGGAATCCCTTGAGCAAGTGCTCGCTGAAAACGTCAACCGCTTCAAGAATGTTTGGATCGTAACAGACGGCGTTTTCTCCATGACCGGTGAACTCGCTCTTCTTCCTGAGATTGTAGAGCTCGCTGAAAAGTACGGAGCTCATGTTTACAACGACGATGCTCACGGCATTGGTGTCATGGGTACTCAGGGGCGTGGAACCATGACCCACTTTGGTATCGTTAATCGCGTTGAGCTCAATATGGGAACTTTCTCCAAGTCCTTTGCTTCCATTGGTGGTGTCATCAGTGGTTCAGCCGATATGATCGACTACATTAAGCACACAGCAAGATCATTCATGTTCTCAGCTTCGATGGCCCCATCTGCCGTGGCCACAGTGACGGCCTGTTTGGATGTCATTGAAACAGATCCCACTCTTCATGATCGCCTATGGGCCAATGTCGATATGATGAGACGTGGTTTCAAAGAAATTGGCTTTTATACTTACAACTCTCAAACGCCTATTATCCCCATCTTTATTGGTGATGAAATGAAGGCCTTAACTGTTACCAACTTCCTTAAAGAAAATGGTGTCTTCGCTACTCCGGTTCTGCCTCCAGCGGTTCCTCAAGGAGAGGCCTTGATTCGTACCAGTTACATGGCGTCACATTCAACGACCGAACTGACAAAGGTTCTTGAGGTAATGGAAAAGGCCAAAAAAGAATTTGATATTCCGGCCACCATTCATTAAGTACTTACAATACTGCTCCTGTAACGGGATGACTCTATGACTATTGAAATTAAGCCGGTTGAAACCGCAGGCGACAAAAAGGTTTTTGTTAACCTTCCTTGGACCATTTATAAGAATGACCCCAACTGGGTTCCTCCCCTAAAAATGGCCATCAAAGACCAACTCAACCCCAAGCATCCCTTCTATGAGACAGCTGAAACGCAAAGCTTTCTCGCCTTCAAGGATAAGGATGTTGCCGGACGAATTATGGTCATCAACCCCAAGGCCTATAATGAGTTTCATGGCACTAATGTCGGCTTCTTTGGCTTCTATGAATGTATTGCCTCCATTGAGGTTTCTCAGGCCCTCATGAAGAAAGCTGAGAAGTGGTGTAAAGACCACGGTCTCACTTCTCTCATGGGACCTTTTAACCTCTCAAGTAATTATGAGTGTGGCATGTTAGTTGACGGCTTTAATGATCCACCACAGATCATGATGACTTATAATCCACGCTACTACCTAAAGCACATGGAAGAGAATCAATTTGAAAAGGCAAAAGATCTTCTTGCCTACGAAATTGATTATCCCGTGAGTATGCCCGAGGTCATTATCAAAATTGCCGCCCGTGCAGAGAAGAAGAATAAAATCACCTATCGTTACCTTGATAAGAGTAACTTTGAAGCGGAAGTTGACCGCATGCTCGATATCTACAATGACGCTTGGGAAAAGAATTGGGGCTTTGTTCCTATGACTGAAAAGGAATTTCGTCATACGGCCAAGGACCTTAAGTCCATTGTTGATGAGCGCTTAGTTGTCTTTGCTGAAGTGGATGGTGAAGCCGCTGGCTTTATTGTTGGTCTTGCAGACCTCAACCAAGTCTTTAAGCAAATTCCTAATGGCAATCTCTTACCCACAGGTCTTTTTAAACTCCTCACTTTTAAAAAGCGGGTCAATCGTATGCGTGTGCCCACTATGGGAGTTAAGAAGAAGTTTAGAAAGCTTGGTCTAGAAACCCTTCTCTATCGCAAGTGTCAGCTCAATGCCGAAGAGGCCGGAATCTACGATAAGTGTGAGGCCAGCTGGATTCTTGAAGATAATCCCGATATGAATAAACCTCTTATTCGCATGGGCTTTGATGCCTACAAAACCTACAGGATTTACGAAAAACCCCTGTCATGAAAATTTGCATCACTGGAGCCACAGGCTTCGTCGGAAGCCACCTCTATGAGGCCTGCCTAAAGGAAGGTCATGAGGCCCTTGGTCTGGCAAGAAACGCCAATAAGTGGCGCCACTTTAATCTTCCAGGAGAACCTCTTAAAGGTGACCTCTCCATAGAGTCCATTCGCTCTTGGGTACAAGAGCTCCCAAGTGATTTAACCCATGTGGTTCATACGGCCGGTATCGTGCACTCCTTTCATAAGGAGAAATTCTTTGAAGTGAACACCGAGGCCACGAAAGACCTCTTTCATGCTCTCAAAGACCGCTACCCGAAGCTTCACTTTGTTTTTATTTCAAGCCTTGCGGCCATGGGCCCAAGCCTCAATGGTGCCCATGATGAAAGTGACCCTTTGGTGCCAACTTCGCTTTATGGCGAATCTAAGAAACAGGCCGAAGAATTTCTTAAAAACCACCTGCCACAGGATTGGAGCCTCACCATCATCAGACCACCTATGGTGATTGGCCCACGTGATCCCGCAGTTTTAGATATTTTTAAAATGGTTAAGAGACGCCTCGTTTTAGAAACTGGACTTGGTGGTCGCCACAAGAAGTATTCCTTTGTGTGTGTTCATGATGTGGTTGGTATAATCATGAAAGCTCTTCATCAAGACCATCAAAACTTAGCGACTTACTTTACCGCTCATCCCCATCAAACGACTTTTAAAGAGATCATCACTACCATCTCTAAACAAATGAATAAGTCCCCCATCATATTACCGGTTCCCTTTGTCGCCATTCGCACCTTGGCCCATACCATGGCGGCCGTGAATAAAGTCAAGGCCATCGACTTTCGTCTGACTCCTGACAAACTTCATGAACTCTATCCCGATGCTTGGTTGTGCTCAGGCAAGCGTGCTGAAGATGACTTAAATTATGATTACAAATGGGATCTTCAGGAGACGTTAAAGTTAACCTTAGAGGATTATCAAAAGCGCCAATGGCTCTAATTGCCCTAAAGCTTTACTCCTCTTTCTTAGCTTCGCTTTCTTTTGCCTTGGCCTCTTCGGCTTCTTTTTCTTTTTCTTTTTCTTTTTCTTTTTCTTTTTCTTTTTCTTTTTCTTTTTCTTTTTCTTTTTCTTTTTCTTTTTCTTTTTCTTTTTCTTTTTCTTTTTCTTTTTCTTTTTCAGCAAGGATTTCTTGGTGGATGAGGTCATTCACGGCCACACGAAGATTTGACCTTTCTCGCTCCCCCAGACCATGAACGACGGCCCGGTATTGGTGATAACCAGGTTTCGCCCAATCTTTCTCATCGAGAACTTCAATGATGGTCATGCAAAGAGGTACGGGTAACTCTAAACGTAAGATCGACCACAAAGGCAGCTCATATTCAGAGCGAAACTTAATCCAGGTCTCACACACGGCCTTAAGTTCAATGGGTAGACGGTACTCAAGGAAACTCTCCTCACTATCCTTTCTAATGTAGTAACGCTTTTCTTTGTCGTGAAAAGAGATGCGCTGATCATGAGTCTTCATGCGCCCCTCCCCTTTTTCGTAACGTTCACAAAAGGTGAGAAGCTGATCAAGGCTAAAAGTCTCACTCCAAGCAATGATGCGCGAGTAGCCATAGTGTTTTTGTAAATGCTCTGAAGACCAAGAGGAACGAAAAATCACAATGAAGGGATTAAAGTTTTCGACCTTCTCCACTTCAAGCATGATATCGCCAAGTTCCCCTTCATCCTTTTCCGGGCATTGGTAACAAAGGATTCCTGGCCGGATACGATTGATGAGATTCTTCTTGTTGTGAATAGAGCGATAGAAACGAATGCTATACGGATAACTATCGAGAGGCCGCTTGGCTTGGCGAACGATATTCATTTCTGGATCAATAATCATCAGACGGGTTCTTTTGGCCCCATCATTATTTTGATGTTTATCCACATATTTCTTTATCAGGCGCTTCTTACTATCAATACTGTCTTGAACAGCACGGTCCTGCCAAAAAGCTTTTTTCTTAGTGTCCTTATTATCACCCTCTTTCGCCTCTGGAGATTCTTTTAAGCTGGGATCAAGAAAGACATAGCTCAGGTCACTAGAAAAATTCATTTCGTAGTAATAGTTAAAATCTAAGCGCCTTTCCATACGAAAATGCTCAATAGGAAAGCTCTCATCAAAGGAGTGTTCTAAGAGAAAGGGCTCTTTTTCTGGAGGTAAAATATCGTGTTCGACGTGAAGGTACTTGTCAGTTAAGAAACCAATGCGAAAAAGGCTTGTTGCTGTTACATGAGCCGGCCTTTTCATAATTTCGGCCTTAGCAAATTGACCTTCCGGAAAAGCCCCGCCTTTATAAAGAAAGAGAGACTGCTGCACAATATCTGAATACTCTGGAGCCTTGTAATGAAAGAAAGGAATTCCCAAGGTCAAACTTTCTTTTACATATTCAGGCTTGGACTGATAGTCCCATAGACCAATGAGGCTTGGACCTCTTTCAAAGAGTCTCGGTAAACTGCGGGCAACCGTGAGCATCTTTAAGGTGTTGGCGCTATAATCAAGAAAAGCGATATTAGGGAGCTCCCTTACAATTTCCAAAAAGAGCATTTGAAAGCTTGACTGGTCCTCATGCCACAGCTCTTTAAACTCAAACTCCTCCCCTTCTACCTTTTGAAAAGCCTTTTTGAGTCCATTAAAATAGGAGTTATCCTTACCTACGTAGATAATCTTGATCATATATTTATTTTATAGGAAGGCCGTGTTTGAGGGAAGTAGTGAAAAAGAGATAAAGACCTTAGAAGCTCCAGCTTACGCGAGGACCTAACATGCCTCTGTAGCGCAGGAAGCCCACTTGAGCATTATGCTCAAAAACCCACTTATAGAAGGGATGATTCTTATCATAGCCCGCGGCTTTTCTTATCCCTTCAGAGGCCCAAGCTGAAAGAAGAAGCGAGCCTGTGATATCCGAAACCCAGTGCTTATCATCCTGAACTCTTTGCATCGACGACATAACTGTTAAGATGGCAGGTATTGTTGACCAGGCAGGACCATAGAATTGCAGAGTCTTAAAAAAGAGGGTCATATAGGGAATCACGTGACCACTAGGCCATGAAGAATCTCCACGAAATTCTTTTTCCCAAAAGGATACATCTTGAGGTTGAGGTCGGTGATGCACTTGAACATAACTGAGAATACCTGTCTCAGCTAACGCCAAGTACATTGCCGCAAAGTATTCCTTTGCGAATTGGACGTGATGATTATTTCCCGTCTTCTTTCCGTAGACATAGAAGGCCGAATGAAGAACAGGAAAATTAAAGATCACACCTAGGTCTCCAACATTGTCGACCAAGTTGGCAATTTCAGTACCACCGTAGCGCTTTTGAAGACGCTCATCCTCTTCAAAGGCATACCAATTGAGAGGGATGCCCCATGCTGCATGGTAGAGGTTATTGACTGTGGTGAATTGTTGATAAGAACCTTCAAAGAGCAAGCGAAAACTATCGAGAGTATCGTTCCAGGCTCCCTTTACACTGAGTTCACTCTCAGAAGATGAAGGCGTTTCAGGTAATTCTTCAGCAAAGCTAGTCTGAAAAAAAGCAGCGAGGACTAGGCCGAGAAATATTCTTTTCACTTACTTGTGATCCTTCTTAGGACCAGTAACGGTGCCAAAGACATAATCCCATAGAGGATTTGAAACCCCATACTTTGATTCTTCTTTAGCGTGGTGATGACGAAGGTGAAACTTTCTTAGGTAACGACCCACTTTTGACTTCATGGGAAAGTGGTGGGTCGCATAGTGAATGTAGTCGTAGCAAAGATAACCAATTACAAAGAAGGCCATAAAAGCTTCAAAATATAGGGCGGGGACTAGCAATGAAAAAAGACCGTAGAAGGCGCCCATGAGAATAATGGCCGGAACAGGTGGCATCACCAAACGGCTAGCATCATCTGGTTGGTCGTGATGAATCCCATGAAAAAGAAAAACGAGGTATTGACCGGCCTTACTCTTAGCAGGGTAATGAAAGAGGTAACGATGAACGGTGTACTCAGTAAAAGTCCAAACAATCAGACCAACAACAGCGCTAAGAATCCATTGAGAGAATGATAGTGACTTTCCTGCGGCAACACTCAAAAGCCAAACCGTAAAAGGGCCCCACATCACAAGTGGCGTAATGGGATGAACATGGGTCATCGCCTCAAGGATGGGGTTTTCAAAAAGTCGCATGGATTCGCTTGATTTTGCCATTTTTATACCTTCAAAGGTTCGGCCCCCACAAAGGGGATGACTTTGTTAATTCAGACACTTATACTGCGCTAAGCTATAAAAAAAAAGGTTTTTTGTAAATGAGATCACACTTTTCTACAGGCTCTTTTCGCACTCTTATCGCCCTTGTCTGGCTTTTCCTGATTTCCCTCAGTGTTCAGGCAGAAGTGAAGCTCTTTGGTAGCGAAGTCGCCGTTCAAACCAAGGTTATTAAAGATGAAGTATGGCCACAAGTGACTGCCCAGGCGCTCATAAAGGCCAGCTCCCTTCAGTCCGCGGCCATCTTTGCGGCCTATGATTACCAGAAGAACTACATCCCTAATCTCCTAGAATCTAAAGTCACCCTCGAAAAGGTTAATGAGAAGACAAACGACACCCATGTCACCTACAAAATGGATATGCCCTGGCCCATCAGCGATAGCGAATATGTCCATGGTCACGAGTTAACTCAACCACACCCTCATGAATACAAAGTGCGCTGGTATATGGTGAAAAGTGATAGTGCTGATAATGTTCAAGGTTATGCCCTCTTTAGCCCTCATCCAGCTCAATCCGAATACACATTGATGACCTATGTTAGCCTCGTAAGCCCTAAATCCTTTCTTGCGGGCATCTTTAAAAAGATCATGGTCAAGGATGTGGTGAAGTCTATTGAGGCCGTGCGCACCACCACAGAAAACTTGGTGAAAACCAACCCAGAACTTGTGGACAAATATCAGGACAAAATCCGACAAGTCTTGGCAGGTAAGGCCGCCTACCTCAAATAAATAACTTTTCTTACATTTTGGAATTTCCTCTTAAACTATAAAATTTCATAGACTTAGCCCTTCTATAGCTATTCTTTGTTTATTTGTGCGTGAGACAATGTAAGAAATGATGTCTACCATTTGAAGGTCCCCGCCCCTAAAATGAAAGCACAGAGACATTGATTATCACGCTTATGAATCGGCGATAGAAAAAGGGAGTTTGATATCGCCGATTTTCTCACCTTAGTGTAATCATCTTCCCCAAAAAAATACTAAGACCTCTTGAAAAGCCGATTTAGCGCTATTTTAAACCTATCTAGACCTCATGCTAAAATAGCCTCATGCAGCTTCTCTCTTACCTTTTGGCCTTAATTATTCCTGTCTCTGTTCATTTGAGCTTGAATGGCGAAGGTCTTCTCAGTTGGCTGGCCTTGATCATAAGCTATGCCTTTTTACCCGCATTGGAATTGGTTTTGCCCCAACCTGAGGAAGACTTAAATCCAGTCAAAAAATCTTTGCCCTACAACTTCCTTCTCTATCTCGTGAGCTTTTATCACTTCTTTCTCATTTTATTCTTTGCAACTGGGCTCAATAACAATCTTGACCTAACAACCCTCTTGGGTCGCACCCTTTCACTAGGGGTCAGCTGTGGCGTTATCGGCATTAATGTTGCCCATGAACTAGGTCATAGAAAAGAAAAAGGTCACCAACGGATGGCCCTCATGCTCTTGGCAACGAGCCTCTACACTCCATTCTTTATCGAACACAATAAGGGCCACCATCGCCACGTCGCTACTTTAAAAGACCCCGCAACATCACGCCTTGGAGAGGGTCTTTACGGTTTTATTTTGAGATCAATGGTAGGAACTTGGAAAAGTGCGTGGCATTTGGATAGACCACTTTTTATAAAAGGTCAGATTCTTCACCTTTCGGTTATTGCCGCCATCTTCTCTTTAGGCGGACCTTTAGGTCTTCTCACTTTTTTAGGTGCAGCCCTCTTTGGGGCCTGTAACCTAGAGGCCGTCAACTACATCGAACATTATGGACTCCTAAGAAATATCAATCCCTCAGGACGACCAGAAAAAGTTCAACCTCACCACAGCTGGAACTCCAATCACCTCTTAGGAAGAAAGGTTCTTTTTGAACTGACTCGCCATAGCGATCATCATGCCTATGCGGATAGACCTTACTATAATCTGCGCCACTTTGAGCAAGCCCCTCAATTGCCCACTGGCTATCCTGGCATGATGGTTTTGGCCCTGATACCTCCCCTATTCTTTAAGGTCATGAACCCTAGGGTTGCTGCATGGCGATCTAACTTTTCCTCACTATAGAGGGCCATTCCTGATAGGGCTCTGGACTGGTCACTCATGATCTTGCTAGGCTTAGCCATCTTAAAATTAAAAAAATGATCCAAGGATGAATCTATGAAGACACTGACGTTTTCTCTCTTTCTTTCCCTCTTGATGGTGGTCTCTATCAAGGCCTCTGAGCCAAAGTTTAAAGAAGGCCTATGGCATGATGTGGTTCCCGATAACCTCGCCAAGAAAGGCACCGTTTACATTCAGACGCGCGACCTACCAGAGCAAAGTCAATTTTTTCAAGCGCGTTTTAAATACGATTTCAACTATCAGTTCCTTTTCTTTAATCGCAATATGGCGGGAGAAGAATTCGTCGACATGCCCATCCGTTTTCAAACTGAGCAGGGATTTATCGATCTTGAAAACGAGGGAACTTATGATGACGAAAGAGTCACTCTCTATCACAAGGGCAGAAAAGACTGGGCCCCTTATTATGATTGCCACTACGTGCGCTTAGTCCCGAAAAAGTCTGACAAGTGGGAAGGCCACTTTATTTACTGTCCAGATGTACCAAGAAGTGGCATCTCAGAGATGCAATTGACTGTTAAGAAGATTCCTCTTCTAGGTGAGCACACTATTGTTAGTCAGTGGCGCCAAGACCTTTAAGACTTCATTTTCTCGTAGAGGTTTTTCTTGAGGAACTCAAAGCCAGGAGTTTTGAGGCGATCATAGCGATAAATCAAGGCCAGTGGCACATCCCCCACCGCCTTACCGACGGCCTTTAGTCCTCCTACCCTTTTGGCAACAGGCTCTGGAAGTAATGTGAGCCCCCTAGCATTTTGGCCTATGTGAGCAAGGACCTCATAATTGGCGACAGGGATTTTTTGCCACTTCTGATATTTCTTTAGAACGCTACCGAGACTCACCATATCCGGATGGTAGTAGAGAGTCTCTGAAGCGCGCTCGTTGTCTTCAGAAGATTTCATCAAATTTTCCGCTTGATAGAGAAAGACCTTCTCCTTGTGAAGGGGTCTTATGACCAACTCTGGATGGTCTTCAGGTTTTACGACTACGGCCAAATCCACTTCATGAGCGACAACTTTCTTGAGGGCCTCTCGAGATGTTGAAAATACCAATTCACACTTTAATTGGGGATGACCCTCAAGGACTTCGGCGTAAACATCAGCAAGGGAGGAGATCGCAACGGTGGGATGAATAGCTAGACTGTAGTGACCAGCTAAACTTTCAACCTCAGATAGACCGGTTTCCACTCGCTCATTCCAACGCTCTTGAAGTGCGGTAATTTCCCTCTGGAGGAGAAGGCCATATTCTGTAGGTCGAACTCCACGACCAAGGCGTACAAAGAGCGTTTTTCCCGTGGATGTTTCCAGCTTTTTGATCGCCTTTGATAGGGCGGCCTGCTGGAGACCTAAAACTTCGGCGGCCTTAGTCATACTGCCCGCTTCACACAGAACCAAAAAGTATTCCCAGTCTCTCTTTATAATTTCCATAAGATAATTTCCATAATTGACCACCATACTCAGCCGAAGAGCTGACCTATCTCATAGCACCTTGTCGTAGACAGTTATAAGACATTCCCATTAGGAATACCTCTAACTCCTGCTTGGGTCTACCTAGGTGGTTATATTTTCAATAACATGAGGATCATGAGAGCTTTGAGAAGACTTTCCCATTTTCCCCTCTTTATCGTCGCCCTATTACTTCTAGGAGCCTGCGGAATTGAAAAAGGCCCTCTTGTCTATGAATTCAAAGAGGAGACCATAGATCGCACCGATCGCGTTGAGCCTGACCCAAATCCAGATGCAGACACTGACACTCCCGTAAAGCCAGACGCTCCTAGGCCCAACCCCGCACTTTTGAAGTCGGCCCTTGAAGAACTGCTCAAGCCCCGCTGTGCTTTTTGCCATGGCTGGATGAATGATGACGTTGCACTCAATGAGCGCATCACCCCAGGTCGCCCACTAGAGAGTTCCCTTTATTTGAGGATAGAGGACGGCTCCATGCCACCTTTTGGTGAGAGCTTTACTGAAGAGGAACTTGCCCGCATTTCTGAGGCGATCAAGGCCCTTGATCCCACCCAAGAAGATTAGGTCTTTTAACCCAAGAGGCCTTCCCTTAAAATAAAAGTATGAAAACAGATTACCTCATTGTGGGAGCAGGTTTCTTTGGTGCCGTTATGGCAGAAAGGATTAGCCGCGTCTTAAAGAAGAAAGTTCTTATTCTTGAAAAGCGCCCCCATATTGGTGGCAACTGCTACAGTGAAAGAGATCAGCAAACGGGTATTGAGTTTCATAAGTATGGCACCCATATTTTTCATACCAACTCTAAGAAAGTTTACGACTACCTAGGACAGTTCACGGAGTTTAACTCCTACTACCATCAAGTCCTCACCACCCATCAGGGCAAAGTTTATCAGATGCCGATAAACTTAGAGACCATCAACTCCTTTTATGAGGTGAACCTCAAACCCTTTGAAGTAGAAGACTTCCTCAAAAAAGAGAAGGCCAAGGAAACTTACGACAATCCAAAGAACCTTGAAGAAAAGGCTATTTCATTGGTGGGAAGACCACTTTATGAAGCCTTCATCAAAGGTTACACCAAGAAGCAATGGCAAAAAGACCCAAAGGATCTGCCTGCTTCTATCATCAACCGCCTACCTATTCGTTCCAATTATGATGAGTCCTATTTTAATAATGGCCGCTACCAAGGCATTCCCCTTGAAGGTTATACGGCCATTTTTGAAAAGATGCTTGATCATCCCTTGATAGAGGTGAGGAACAATAGTGATTACTTTGCTCTAAGAGAACAAATAGAAGTCAAAGAGAAGACCATTTATAGTGGGCCTCTCGATCGCTACTTCAACTACAAACTTGGTCGCCTCGAGTGGCGCTCTGTTCGTTTTGAAAAAAAGATTGAAGCCTACCCAGACTATCAAGGAACATCTGTCATGAACTATGCAGATGTTGAAGAGCCCTTCACGCGTATTCATGAGCCACGCCACTTGCACCCTGAGCGCAGTTATCCAAAAGAGCAAACCCTACTTTTCTATGAATATTCTCAGGAGAACCCTGAAGAACCCTATTACCCCGTAGGCACGGAGAAAAACCACGAATTAAAGAAGGCTTATCAAGAGCTTGCCCAAAAGGAAGACAATGTCCTCTTTGGTGGTCGCCTGGGAACCTATGCCTACTACGACATGGACCAAGTGATTGGTCAGGCCCTAGCCGCTTTCGAGTCTCTTTAATTCTCTTGCCCCAAATATCTCTTTTGGGCCTAAGTTAGCTCTAATCCCCCAATCACTTAAACTTAAACTATTTGTAAATACGAGCACATAGGTCACCAGAATGATAGGAGTCTAGGGATTTCCTACAATACTTTTCATTGTAACGCAAAGCCACATAGGCTACACTGATTACTATGATTGACACAATATTTTCTATTGGAGACGAATTTCCCAGCTGTCTGACCTTAGTTCAGGTGACCGGCAGGCGTGGCAATCCCTGTATTTATGCCAATAGAAAATTCTTTGAAAATACCGGCTATGACCCCAAGTTTGCTATTGGTAAGAATCTCTCCTTTTACAAGGGGAGCTCTCTGACAAAGAAACTGTTGGTTATATGAAGGCCTCCATAAAAGAAGGTCGCGCTCTTCTTCAAGATATCATCAACTACAAAGCAGATGGGACCC
>JAUIBX010000020.1 GCA_030427595.1 Bacteriovoracia bacterium
TACAGGCCTTAACCTACTACAAATCCAACTACCGTGAAGACGATCTCCACTACCTTGACAACACCAACTGACGCCCACTCTATGAACTCTACCCCCGTTGCCCTTATCACTGGCGCCGCAGGCCTTATGGGACAACAACATGCTGATGCTCTTTTAGAAATAGGTGCAAAAGTCGTTTTAACGGATATTAACCAAGATAACCTTGAGCTAACTAAAGAAAGCTTGTTAAGCAAATATCCTGACGGTGAAGTCATAATTAAAGTTATGAATGTTTCTCAACTTGATTCAATTGCTAGCGTGTATGATGAAATCGAAAAAACCTGGGGACACATAGACATTCTCATCAATAACGCTGCCATTGATCCAAAGGTAGGTAGCGGTAAGGGAGTTAAACAGTCTAGTCGATTTGAGAACTTTCCAATTGAATCTTGGGAAGTTCAGGTAAGTGTTGGCTTAACTGGAGCAATGCTTTGCTCCCAGGTCTTTGGAAGCAAGATGGCCGAAAGAGAAAAGGGTGTCATTCTAAACATTTCTTCAGATCTCTCAGTCATTGCACCCGATCAAAGAATTTATAGACAAGATGGCCTAAGTGACGATGAGCAACCCGTAAAACCAGTAACCTACTCTGTCATTAAACATGCCCTTGTTGGACTCACAAAGTACCTCTCGTCTTATTGGGCCGATAAAGGAATCCGGGTAAATGCTATCTCACCAGGAGGAATTTATAATGGACAAAATGAAGCCTTTGTTAAAAAGCTTACAAATTTAATCCCAATGGGACGTATGGCAAATAAAGATGAATATAAAGCCACTGTTCAATATCTATGCTCAGATGCATCTAGTTACATGACTGGTCAAAATATCATTATAGATGGTGGTAGATCAACCATTTAGGCGAAAAATCTCTCTTCTAAGTAAGCACAGAGGAAATGATAAACTGGTAGATGCATTTCCTGAACTTTAAAGACTTCTGTTTCAGGCATTTTTAAAGTTACGTCACAGATATCCGAGAGTTTACTATCTTTGTTCCCAGTTAATGAAACTGTCTTAACTCCCATAGCTCGGGCTATCTCTGCTGTTAAAACAATGTTTCTACTATTGCCAGAAGTGCTGATTAAAATTACTGCGTCTCCCCTTTTTCCAAGAACTGACAGCTTTTGAGCAATTGTAAAATCAGGATCTCTATCATTCCCAAAAGCAGAAGAGAAAGCAGGGTGACCCATTAGTGAAATAGAGCGAATCCCCCCTTCTAAGTTTTCCGTAAACTCTTTTCTCAAATTTTGATCACTTATGTTGTCTAAATATGCTTGAATCTCACTATTTAGAGGTCTTGGAATTCTAAATGATTTTAGGAGTTCTCCTACAATATGTTCAGAATCAGCGGCAGAACCACCATTTCCACAGGTAAAAATAGTCTTACCAGCCTTAACCACTTCCTCTAAAATCTCAGTTGCGATTTGAAGCTCTACTTTTATTTTACCTAGCTTAAAGTAATGGCCCAAGTGCTCGTCAAACATATAATCAAACTTGTTTTTCATAATTTACCCACGATAAAAAAATAGAGACTAATAAGCGCCATCAACACAGCCTAACCAATGAGCTTGGCAAGCTCAATAGCACCATACTTCTGCTTCTCTATGCCAATCCCTGTGTATAGCCACACACAGTTTATCACCAAAGGATGTAATTTTATAAATCCAACCTAAAGTTTTGTCTTTTGAATAATTCCAAGAACCTTTTATTCCTGCACCACCGACTTTCTTCCATTTACTGCCATGCTCTAGTTCATAAAGTGACACGGTCCCACCCCTACGGTCTCCCCCCGCGCCTAAATAAAGCCTGCCATTAAAGCTATATAAATAATTAAAAATAGTTAGTTTATTCCATTCTTTAGGAATACCTATACCAACTTCACGCCATTCTCCATCTTGATAAGATTTTACAGATGAAGTTGTGTTTTGGGGAGACGGGTGTCTTTGCAACCCTGCAACTACCGACCCCCTATAGACCTCTAAGGTTTCTACATAATTTACGGGCTTCTTACTTCCATCTACAAAATTTCTAATACCTTTACCACCGACTTGCTCCCAAGTACGTCCATCCCATCGCCAAACAGTTCCACTCCAACTAGTCCTGGGACTTGAAGTTGAAATATAAAGAAAATCACCATGAGCCTTAATTTGATAAATAGCATTAAAGCCCGCATCTAAATGCCAACTATTTCCAACTCCACCACCTCCAACTACATTCCAGTCTTTTCCATTAAACTCAAAAATTAAAGCAGGACCAACATCATACTCTGTAGCTGTTCCAGCATAAAGCTTTCCTTTGAAAACTTCTAAAGTATAAATAGTTCCTCCTAGCAAATCCCCAGAAACATTTTTCCAAGTATTGCCATCAAAAGACCAAACACTTCCCGACACTCCTTTCCTAGAGCCAGCTAACCCAGCATATAGTTTACCTTTATATACAGCAAATGCGTTTACCCTACTTTTAAACTTAAAATCAGGCCACGAATTGTATACTTCATTACCTGCAACAATCTTCCATTTGTTACCATCAAATTCATATATTAATGGTCGAAAGACCTCATCTCCCAAATAATAAATAGTGGAGGCATAGAGCTTCCCTCTAAACGATTTTAATGCCTTAATTTGCATATATCTTTGTGTTGGTAAAGGATATTCTTTATTCTCCCAAGAACCAAATACCCCACCTCCTGCGAGCTTCTTCCAACTTCTTTCAGGGTCATCAAAAATACTATTTACTGGGACTATAAAGTTCTGATTTTTTTTTGATACATATGGACTTTGTTTAATAGCTGGAATTTTCTCAGGCTACCCTTCAAGAAGCCTATTGTCGAAAGGCACATTTTTGGTGACGAGATGATTATTACATGACGATAAAAAACCAAGGATTAAAATAAAAAACACTTTCATTATAAATAAATTCATTACACGGAGACCTTCATAAAAAAATCTTTTTGCTACCAAGCAGTTAGACCACCATCTACGATAATATTTTGACCATTAATATAAGATGATGCATCGGAGGCTAGAAAAATTAGCGCACCTGTCATTTCACTTGGCCGAGCCATTCTTCCAAGTGGAACTCTTTGAGAATATTTCGACTTAAAGGTTTCATTTTGTCCACTCTCCACGCCACCGGGTGTAATCGTATTGACCCGTATTCCCTTCTCTCCCCAATAAGTTGCCAAAAATTTAGTAAGACCAACTACACCAGCTTTTGATGCGCTATATACTCCTGGAGATGAAATTTGTCTTCCCAAATATTCTGACCCTTCATAAATTCGCTGATCTGGTCCAGCGACTCCATATATTGATGCAGTTTGAATAATTGACCCCTTGATATTGTGATTAATCATGTAGTTACCAACATGTTTGGTCATCAAGAAATATCCCGTTAAGTTCACATCTAAAATTTCACGCCAAATATCTACGTCAAATGATCCATAAGGATCAAAGAACCTGTCCAAGTTACTTGATTTTGATGCAGCATTATTATGAAGAACATCGATAGAGCCATAAATATTATGGACCTCATCAACAAGCTTCTTAACTTCCTCCTCATTAGTAACATCACATCTATGCATTGAATAGGATTCACTAGAATAATTTGTTTTCAATTCTCCATCTAGCTTCTCAAGTGAGTCATCGCTAAAATCAACGATTGCAACATTCGCACCATTATCAAGAAGGGCCTTTACAAAGTGGTGTCCCAAAATTCCAGCACCACCAGTAATAAGACAAGTTTTACTCTTTAAACTAAAAGCGTCCATCTCTTAAAACCTCTCTTTCATAAGGAGTTCTACTATTTTGAAGTCAATGGGATTGTCGATGTCAATTGACCTCTCCTCTGGCATAACAAATATTCCTGTTTTACCTTCGAAAGTAGACTCCATTTTATTAAAAGATTCTCTCGTCCAACCATAAATTGAAGCATTCATATCATAGCAGTTGGGTGCATCTTGCCTCCTTAGAATAGGAGTAGCTGACTTTTTAGAGAGATCGACAAAGCCATTATCATCTTCCTCAACTAAGTTAAAATAAGGCGACCTTCTAGCAGGAGCCCCTGTTATAACATTTTTAAATTTCCCGGATTTGAGTAAATTGAAAACACCATGAATATCTTCTTTAATTCTTAATGGCGAAGTCGCATCGAGATCAAAGAAAAAATCAAATTTCATATTTGTTTGTTTTTCAATTTCCATTGCTGCATGTTTTATTGCAGGTATCTTCCCAGCAGTATCGGATGCTAATTCTTCAGGCCTTTTTATTGTAAAATCTGCGCCATGTTCTTTCGAGACCATTAAAATCTCATCACTATCACTACTTACGGCAATAGCTTTAAACAACTTTGAGTCCCTAGCTACTTTAATAGTATGAGCAATTAACGGAAGACCACAAAGATCTTTTATATTTTTATTTTTTAATCCCTTTGAACCACCTCTTGCACAAATCGTACAGAGGACAGAAGTTTCATTATTCACAATGGTCCTCCACTTCTTCAAACATTCTCAGGATATTTCTACCTTCTTCAAGAGAGCAAAACTCAAGGTTTTCATTTTTCAACAATGCCTTATGCATATTTCTATATGACGAATCCGAATCAAGCTCTAGAACCTTACGCTCACCATTTGTCTCAATTTCACCTGAAATAAAGTTACAGGCTATACTATTTTCATTAGTCACTACTCTAATAAATCTAGCCGAGTTCTTATCTAGATAATTCATAGTAGTTGTCCAATGAACATTATCATTATTAACACCAGTAAGGTTTGTGTAATCATCAGTTTCAATTTCAAGTGAGCTTAATTTTGATTGAAAAGAGGATTTCAAAGAGATAGGCCCTAATATGTATTGAAGGAGATCCATTTCATGACTTAGGTCTCTTAGAACCCCCCCCCCCTCCGCTTTAAGAGCCGAATAGGACTTACGATAATCTCTTCCAGGTCTCCAGCTAGGCAGGTATTGACCAACATATGAATGGACAAACAAAATCTTTTCTGAGGAAATCATTTCCTTTAGAAAAATTGTGATGGGATGAAACCTAAGATTGTAAGCTACCAAGACTTTAAAAGTGTACTCGTCTTTAAGGTCCTCAAGACTAGAACCTAGAGGTTTTTCTACAAGTACAACCCCTTTATAGTTTAAATCTCCAAGTTTATTTAAAGTCGGTATGTGGTCAGAGGTTTTATTCGCTATAACAACTCTATCCACTAAATGATTACTCAAAGCTTCTTCTAAGCTTTGAACGATAGTGTAATCATTGGTTAACTGAGAGGTGAGAAGAAGTACCTCTTCTCCTAACTCGCGTAGTACTCTAGAATGACGCTTACCAATTGAACCGAAACCTATAACTAAAGTAGTCATTCAAAGTTCTCATCAAATTCATTATTGGCTCTTTTAAAGTCATCCAGTTGACCAATATCTATCCAGTACTCTCTTATAGGAAAAACTGCTGTTTTTTGTTTTTCTTCAATTAATTTATTAAAAACAGTAGTCATATCTACATAAGTATCACTATTAATAGACTTAAACACTGATGGCTCTAAAACGTAGACTCCTGCATTAACAAAGAAGCGATGAATCGGTTTCTCCTTAATGCTTTTTATACCTATGCCATTCATTTCAACAACACCGTAAGGAACCTGAAAATCGTATTCTCTTACACACATTGTAGCCATAGCGTTATTTTGCTTGTGGTAATCTAGTAATTCGACATAATTAATTTTAGTGAGCAAGTCTCCATTCATGACAATTATAGGTTCATCAATTTCATGAGGAAGTAGCGATAAGCTTCCAGCTGTACCAAGTTTTTTGGTTTCGTTTAGGTAAGAGATTTCCATTGAGAAATCTTCACCATTTTTGAAAAAGTTTTTTATGTGGTCCGACTTGTAATTTACAGATAAAAAAACTTTAGAGAATCCTGACTCTCTTAAGCCTTCAACAATTGTTTGAAGAATCGGTTTTTTACCAACTCTTAATAATGGCTTTGGTGTGTCTTTAGTTAAGACTCCCAAACGAGTTCCTAATCCTCCGGCCATAATTACTACAGAATTAGCAAGTTTCTCATTTTCTAAAATAGATTCGTGTAAAAGTATCTTTAAAATTTTTCCATGCTGATCAATCATGGGAAGTTGTAAAACACCTTTTTCATTCATTATCTTTTTAGCGAGACTTTCTTTCTCCTCAGTAATCGAAATGGGAGAAGAGTTCATTATTTGATGAACTTCAGACTTAAGATGGATTCCCCTGATGATCCCACGTCTTATATCACCATCTGTAACTGTTCCCTCTAGGTGAAATTCCGTATCGGTGACAATAGCACCTCGAACACCACCTTTTTCAATGACTTCGATTACTTTTTCAATTGTGGTGTTTTTATAAACCTGAATATTTTTCCAATCTTTCATAGATATCTACTCAATACTTCTTTTAGTCCCATGGAAACTTTTTCTATCTCTTCATTTGTTAAATTAACAGAACAGGGAATATTTATCGTCCGTTTTTGAATTTCACGACTTATCGTTAAATCACCTTTGTCACAATCTCTATAAGGGGCTAAGTATTCCATTAATTCCCAGATCGGTCGAACCTCTATTCCCATAGAGATAAGTTCTTTAATGATGTCATTTTTATACGAAGCTAAATTTTCATCCAAAATAAAGCCATAAAACCAATGATTAGTTCCTAGGTTTTCATCCGGGGTAAAAAGACTGCCACCTTTTACGTTAGTCAAAAGTTCTTTGTATTTATAAAAATTCTGTTTCTTTATCTCTATAAAGGAGTTTAACTGTTCTGCTTGTGCCAGTCCTATAGCAGCGAGGACATTTACCATCCTATAATTAAAACCAACTTCGTCATGCACGAAATTTAAGGAGTCTGTTTTAGCAGTAGTTGATAAATGTCTTATCTTTTTTATCGCTCCTGAAGCTTTGGCCAAGACGAGGCCCCCCCCCCCAGAGGTGATAATTTTATTTCCGTTAAAACTAAAGCAGCCATAATCACCAAGTGTCCCAGAAGGTCTCCCTTTATAATTTGCTCCAAGAGATTCACTGGCATCTTCAATAACAGTAAGTTCAAATTCTTTTGCTAAGGCGATGAGAGGGTCCATATCCACGCAGTTACCAAGAGTATGCATTGGAATGACGGCTTTTATTATTCTAGAGGTTTTCTTATTTTTTAAGCCCTCTTTTGTTCGCTCTGTATTATTCTCTAAAAAGTCCCTTAATTTTTCTGGACACATCCCTAGTGTTTTCCAAGATGAATCAATGAGAATGGGCTGCGCCCCCTGGTAGCGAATCGCATTTAGGGGAGCAATGAAAGTAAGATTAGGTGCTAAAACTTCGTCATCGTAGCCTACATTTGCATCAATAAGCGAAAGATGAATACCTGAAGTACCATTCATAACGGCAACCGTATCATCAACTCCTAAAAAGTCGGCCATATGTTTTTCGAATTTGTTTACGTAAGGACCGGCAGTTGAAACAAAATTAGTTTCAAAACAATCCTGAACATAAACAGATTCTTTACCGTTTAAAAATGGAATACTAAGGGGAATTCTTTCATTCATATATTATAAATATCCGCTTTATATTTCGATAAGTTTTCTTCTCTTAAAAACCAATCAGCTGTCTCAGCAAGACCTTTTCTAAGTCCTTCAGTTCCACCATATGAAGGGGACCAATTTAAAACCTCCTTAGCTTTCTTATTACACGCCCAAAGTCTTTCGACTTCTGATTTTTCAGGTCTTGTTCTATCTGATTTCGAAATAACTTTAACATCTGTTTTTCCTAAAACTTCAGCAATCATTTTTACGGTGTCACCGATTGAGATTTCAAAGTTACTTCCAATGTTAATGACTTCTCCGACAGAATTCGAATTTTTGGCACATGAAATAAAACCAGAGACTGTGTCCTTAACAAAATTAAAATCTCTTGTTGGAGTAAGTGAGCCAAGTTCAATTGTCTTTTTACCATTTGCTATCTGAGTAATAATCGTAGGAATAACAGCTCTAGCAGACTGTCGTGGCCCGTAAGTATTGAATGGCCTAATGACACATACGGGGGTTTGAAAAGAGCGATAAAAAGAAAGTGCTATCTGGTCTGCACCTATCTTAGTCGCAGAATACGGAGATTGTCCTTGAAGTGGATGACTTTCATTTATAGGGACATATTGAGCTGTTCCATAAACTTCACTCGTACTGGTATGAACAACCTTTTGAACATTATTTTTCCTAGCAGCCTGTAGGATATTCAACGTTCCCGTTACATTAGTTTCAACATAATTTTGTGGGCTATGATAGCTATAGGGGATCGCGATTAAAGCAGCCAGATGATAAATGACTTCACATCCTTTGGTGGCTTCCTCAACTCCAAAAGGGTCACGGATATCACCCATGAAGACTTCAAATTTTCCTTTTACATCTTCGCTTGCGTGTTCAAGCCAGCCCCAGGAATTAAATGAATTATACAAACAAAAAGCTTTAACCTCATGTCCTTGGCGGACTAAGGTTTCTACTAAATGAGAACCAATAAACCCATCTGCACCAGTAACCAAAACTTTTGCCACAATTAACCTCTGCTTTAAAATAGGAGTAAAGTGAATACCGCCACGCAGAGCAGCAAAACATGGGCATAACTCTACTCACATGAAAGCTCTAAGCTACCTCAAAACTACATAATTAGGCAAAATAACTGTCTTTTAGGGGTATTTTTAGGAACCGGAAAAGCTAGCCTAAGTGGTTAATACCTTAAGCTTCTATTCTTCTCTAACACAAGGTCCAAAATTAAATCATTAAGACCTTTTAATTTAGAACCTATTGGAAATCGAGGTGTCTGTTCTTCACCTTGATAGATAACTTTCTTAACAAGAATTTCGCCATCCATAGTTTTTACGACAACTCCCTGCTCCATACATCCTGTTACAATACCGGCGCGACCTTTATGTTTGTATGGATATGGTAAAACCTCAGTTTCAAGGATAACAACCACGTCTTTGTTGTAAAAACATCTTGCCCCCAAAGAAGGAGGAGTAAGTGCACGTACGAAGTCATAAATTTGATTACTTGAAAGGTCCCAGTTTATTATCTCGTCCCCCTCTTCCCTCATCGAGCAGTAGAAGCCTCTCCCTAGAGATTCTTGTTCAACTCTTTCTACTTTTCCTTGAGTAATTTTCTGAATGGAGGCATCGAGGACTTGGGCACAAGTTTCCACAGCTTTATCGAGTACTTCTTTATAGTAGTCTGTTGGTAAAATTGGGACCTTTTCTTGTAGGATAATATCTCCTGTATCAATCCCTTGATCTACATAATGAACCGTTACCCCAAACTCTTTCTCACCATTAATCATGGCCCAGTTTAATACATTCCGCCCCCGATACTCTGGCAACAATCCAGCATGACAGTTTATGAAATCTACCCCACATGAAAGAATATCTTTTTTTAGAATTTGATTAAAAGACATGGAAACAAATAAATTCGCCCCATATGAAGTTAGCATACTTATTGATTCAGAAGTATTTACATCTCTTAACTTAAGAACAGGAATTCCACGTTCCTCACAGGACTTTATAAGGTACTGATCTTGAGTATCAAATCGAGGGACAAAAAAGACAATTTCTACATTGTCCCTTTTTAAAAATAGCTCGAAAGCTTTATGTGCCCAAGGTCCATCTGCAAAGTATCCTATCTTTATCATCTCAGTTCCCTGTCAATAAACTCATAAGTTAAAGAATGATGGAGTTCTTTCAGCTTTGACATAATTATTTCTGTCGCACCTTCTTTAAAGTATATATTTTCAACGTCTTCTTTAGAAAATGAGCAAGCACTTTCAATCGCCTTGAGAATTTTTTCTTTCTCTACGGTTGAATCAAAAATATTGTCGCTCCTTTCTCTTCCGGCTTGTCGGTCCCCAATATTAACGACAGGAAGACCAAAGCTTGCAGCTTCAATAATACCACTCGAGCTATTTCCCACCATTATGACTGAGTGTCTCATTGCCGAAAAGTAACGTTTCACTCCTAAACTAGCTACAGCTTTTGCACGGTGCTTATTTAAATCACACCATTTTTTTAATTCACTTATAAAGACATCTCCACACGTGTCAGCATTTCCAAGAGTAACTAAAATAAATTCATCTCTTTTTTCAAAAGCTTCAAGTGTTTGTCTGAGCAAGTTCAAACCATTGTCTTTAGCGTTTGTCTCAGGGTTGATGGTTACGAGAAATACAGGTTTTGAAAAATCAACTCCTATATCATTTGAAAGTTGTTCAATATTCAGTAATTCTACATTTTTTAAATTTTCTAAAGTCAAAGCACCTGTATTATATACTGAATTTTCATGGGCTCCCATTTGCAGAACCCTCGTCCTATGTTGCTCACAACTAACAAAATGAAGATCACTTAGCTTGGTTATGGAGTGACGGAACTTTTCATCATAAGCTCCCCTTGTAATTTCACCACCATGCAAATGAACAATTGGGTATCCATATACAACTGCAGCAGAAACCGCTGCGTGCATTTCGTAGCGGTCACCAAGAGAGATGATCCAATCGTACTTTTGCTTCGATAGATGATTAGATACTTCTTCAAACACTTTTGAATAAATAGAGTTAATTTTCACAGGAGTTAACTCTCCCTCCCCTATAACATCACTTGTTGTGAAATAATTGTAACCAGCAGATTTTATGTCATCTACGGTGTGTCCGAAACGAGGTGAGACATGTGTACCACTTACAATAAGATTTAAATCAAAGTCAGGATGGTCATGTAATGCTTTTACAAGAGGCAGATAAATACCATAATCAGCTCTTGAAGTTGTTATAACAGCAATTTTCAAGACTACTCCGAATCAAATAAGTTAAGTCGCCTAAACATCTCTTCACACTTTGCGTAGTCCTCAGGGATACCAATATCTAAAAACTCTCCCTTAGTTTTAAAAGCAAAGAGGCTTTTTTCAGATACTAAACGCGGAAAAACTTTTTCTTCCAGTGAAAATATTTCTTCATCCATATTACGTACACAATTAGAATGAAGATAATAAGAACCTGAGTTTATGTACCCTGCTCCTGCATTCTCTTTCTTTTCATTGAAATCAACCACACGGTTTATATCATCAGTTTCAATAGACCCATAACGGCTTACATCATTTAAATAAGTAGCCCCTATACAATTCTTTTGCAGAGTGAGTAGTTCTGAAAGGGAAAAGTCGGAAAAGGTATCTCCGTTTATTAAGAAGAAGGAATCACAGGAATAATTTTTAACGGCCAACTTTGCTGCTCCACCTGTCCCGAGTCGTTCCTTTTCAACACTATATTTAATCGAAACATTGAGTGAACTTCCATCCCCAAAATAGTCTTCAATTGTCTCGGAAAGATATCCCGTAAGAAGGACAAAGTTTTTAAAACCTTTACTTGAATGAAATTTTATGAGGTATTCTAAAAATGGCTTTCCATTAACGTCTGCCATTGGTTTAGGTAGATCTTTAACTACAGACCTTAACCTTGTACCTAGACCACCAACCAAGATAAAAATAGGTGTATCACTAACTTCTTTCACAATATCTTATAAAGTTTTCGATCATTCTTATGCCGTTTAACTGACTTTTTTCAGGGTGAAACTGAGCGCCAAAAATATTCTCTCTTTGAATTACACATGGAAACTCTTCACCATAATTACAAGTAGCAAGAATATAATCTTCAGGACAATTTACATGATAGCTATGAACAAAATAAAAATTTAAGTCATCTGGTACATGGTTAAATAAAAAGGATTCTTTTTTAATACTAATTTCGTTCCAACCCATGTGAGGAATTCGAAGCTCGTGCTCTTCTTTAAAGCGAGTTACGTTACCAGGTATCCAACCGAGCCCTTCAAAGCCCCCCCCTTCAGTAGAATGTTCAAACAACAACTGCATTCCCAAGCAAATGGCCATAATGGGTTTCTTTTTATTAAAAACTTCCTCTTCTAAAAATGGTATTAAACCCGTCTTTCTCAAAGAGTTAATAGCAGGCTCAAAAGCTCCTACTCCAGGTAAAAAAAGTGCATCACATTGGGAAAGAATATCTTCCTGACGGGAAAAGATAATATCTTCGACTCCATTTTTAAGAAATACATTCTTAATGGAATTAATATTTCCAAGGCTGTAATCGATAATTCCTAATTTAAGTTTTCTTTTCATAGCTACAGCTTTACTAGTTCTGTTTTTATCTTCCACTGACCATCAATCTGTTCCCAAACATTTTTATTTCTAAATTTTTCAACAGTCGACCAAAACTCCTCTTCAGCTAATGAGTGGAAGTTCAGAAAATCTTGAAAATTTTCTTTGGGAAATTCATTTTGAAGCTTATTGATAATATCTACAGCTTCATTCCTGGTTAAGCGGTCATTCCAAATATCGTAACATGTCTGATCCGTGGGTCTCCAAAAACCAAACTTAATATATTTTAACCAAATATTAATTTCGCACAATTTTTCATCAATATTATCGTAGTTAATATAGTTACCAGAAAGTGGCCCAGCTTCTCTTCCTTTAAATCCACGCTCTTTAACAAAGTTATAGTGAGCGCGACCATCCCACTTGTGAAAATGTCCGAGATAAATGGATTGAATCCCTGCTTTTTTCAACTTTTCATATTCTGGATACTGATAAAAGAACACATCCCTTTCAAGAACATCGTCTCCAAGGAAGTCCAAAACAGAGCGACTTTTGATGAGATCCCCTTGGTCTATTTCTATCGCTGAAGGCTTACTTTCCTTTGATTGAATTCCACCAAACTCGAAAGAAATATCTTCTCCCCAGACTATTAAAGGAACGTCATAAATCAAAGAAGATTGTACAACTCCTGCAAACATACAACAGTGTTCAGCCCAGTTCGGTTCCCCTAACTCTAAGAAACATTTCCTTCTTAAGTTTTTAATTACAGAATTCTTGAGAGTTATTTTAAGATGATCTACATTGAGATCTTTTATCATTGCATTAATATTATTGATTCCTTCCGTAGTTGGAAGATGAGGTGCCAAAGTTACACATAAAACCTTGAGACCAAATTCTTTAGCCATAACATTCGCTTGGTACCAGCCATCTTTTCCCCCACTAACGGGAACAATACAATCGTAAAAAGGATTATTTTTAGCCTTGATCTGGTCAACAATGCTTTCTAGGTCTCTCCATCTTGCATCCCAGTCAACTTCTTTCTTTATAAGAGAAGTTCTGCATCCATTACACCAACCTCTGTCATCGAGGGTGATTCCAGGCTTAGTGTCAGGTAAGCAACAATTAGTACAATACCTCATTCATTTACCCTTTTATTGCTTCAAAGTTATTTTCATCCATATATCCTCGACCTGTAAGGATGAAGTCACCTGTAGTTGGCTCCAGTAATGAAGTCTTAATATATTCTCTTGGATCATTAACTTCCAAGGACACTTCTTTCATTTCCTGCTCAGAGAGAGGAGCTCGTCGTTTATCTTCAAACTTTAACTTCCAAACCCCATCTACTTTTCCCCAAATATCTTTGTTTCTGAAACTCTCAGCAATTTGGTGAAACTCTTCTTCTGATAACTTTAGCCATTCACAAAATTTAGAGATATTCGAAGGCAAAAGTTCATCGTATTTTTCAACAAGTTCTAATCCTTCCTTTCGACTCATCCTTTTGAGACGAATATCTCTGCAAGCATGGTCTGTTGCTTTTCCATAGCCAAACTTGAGAAGCTTCAAATAGTCATGAACACCATCTACTACATTGCAATGAACAGTCTCATAGGTATTAAAAGTTCGTTCTTGCTCCTCAGTTTCATAACCAAACTTCTCAATGATTCTTTCAATTTGAGCTTGAGAGTCCCAATGGAAAAAGTTACTTACATACAAGCCTCTAACGGCGCACTCTTCGAGCTGTTTATCTGATGGATATGTAAAAGCCATTAAGTCTTTTTCACTAATATTGGGAATTTTCCCTCTTAAAGAATCTGCATCAATCATCTTAAGTCCGTGCTCTTTACGAACTTTTTTTGTCATTTCGACTATATCAAAATGGGAAAACATACCCATTTGATCTGACCAAGGATGGACGCCCCATATGATAAGAGGGATATTAAGTTTGGTACCAACCTGGACTGGAAATGTTAAATGACCTGCAAGAACATGCCAATAGACATGACCTTCTTCTTTCAATAGATACTTTGTGATTTCCTTAACGGTGTCAGGTCCAACGGTGTATAGAATATGGTCACAGTCAAGCTTGGTGCAAAGTCTTGATAAGTTTCTGATTCCAATTTCTGTACTGTAGTGAGTGTTATAAGAAACCAAAAGAGGGTTTAACTTAAATTTATTTTTAATGAGATCGACGACATAAAAATCGTCACCTGTTCCAGTTACTGGAATAATACAGTCATAGTTTGGATGCTCTTTTCCCTTATAATTCTCAAGAATTTTTCCAAATTCTTTTTCCTTTTCGCCCCAATTCATTGAATCAAATTTTTCTTCATGAACCCTGCAACCACTACAGACACCTTTTTCGTCTATATAAATAGTTAAGGGGTGGTTCTCAGGATAAAGACATCTTGCACAATACTTCATCAATCCTCTTACGAATCGCCAGGAGTCTGTCCCCATGGCTAATTTAAGCTTTTATTTAATGGTTTTTATAACTTATATTTGTATATCTGTAATTTTTAAATTTGATATGCACAGCAGAAAGGCTCAGTATGAAAGTAGGCATTATCGTTGATAACCCCAAACGAGATCTAAATGGGTGCACACTTCTCGCCTATCAGCTAACAAAGCTAGGCTTATCTCCGTACTTAATACCTATGTATTATCAAATAAGTGACGTGACGCAGCTTGACCTAGATATTCTAGTCTTGAATTACATAAGGAAAAACAACGAAAACCTAGTGAGGTACTATAACGGCTTAGGGATAAAGTGCATTGTTATGGATACAGAAGGTGGGATACTCTCTGAAAACGGCCTAGACTCACCGAGCAATTGGGCAGACTTTCTCGTAAAAGAAAAACTAAACGAGCTAATTTCTCATTATACTTTTTGGGGAAGGAAAGTAAGAGATCCTTTTGTTGATAAGAATTTTCTTCCTCCTAAAAAGTTAACTGTTACAGGATGCCCACGCTATGATTTTTGCACGGAAAAATGGAGCCCTTTTTTAGAGTTTTCCTCTCAAGGATATATTCTTATTAATACTAATTTTTCCGCTATTAACCCGCAGTTTACTACCGGGGAAGAAGATGAAAAAAGAATTTTTAAGGATTTAGGCTGGGACTCACAATACGTAGATAATTTTTTCGAAGACAACCAAATTATCTTCAGTAATTTTTTAGATGAAATCGAATATTTTTTTAAAAATGTCCCCAATCAAAAATTTTGGATTCGCCCCCATCCTTTTGAAAAAGCTAATATCTATGTAGAAAGATTCGGCCATTTAAATAATGTTACTATTTCGGGCGAAGGCGATGTTTTCAATGTTTTAAGCAAAGCGAAAGCTATCCTTCACTTGAATTGTGGAACTTCAGTGGAGTCTAATTTATTAGGTAAGCCTGCTCTTTGTATCGACTATATCAACACTGAAATGCAAATAGCTCACACTCCTTTACCAAGGAAAGTTTCTTATAACCTCAAAAGTCGGGACGAAACCATAGAGCTACTCTCAGATTTAGAAAAGCTTTACTCCCTATACGACTTTAGCAAATACCTAGACCCTCACATTCTAGACTGGTTTCATACAAATGATGGTAAAGCTTCAGAGAGGCTCGCTTTAGTCATAAAAGAAGAGTCAAAAACACCAAAGGATAAAACCTTCCCTTCTGTCCCATTAAAACTATCTAAAGGGCAGAAAGCACAGCAAATACTTACTAATATAATTGGAAGTAAACTGGTTTCCGTTACGAGAGCGAAAACTTCCCAAAACAGAAAGTCTAAGTTTTTCACTCCTAAACAGATTAATCAAAAGCTTAAAAAAATAGCTCAATTAGATGAAAATTCAATAGAGGTTTGCTCGGCTTATGCGAAAAAGGGAATAAAAACAATGAGCTCTATTGAGATTAAATAGGTCTATCCAGAAAATCGAAATCAATTTTATCGTACTTTGCTTCAGAACATAAACGTACGTTTAACCCATCCCTTTTCATCATTGATTTTGCTGCAATAGTATTATGTTCAGTATGCTGAAAAATATTAGCTGCTGAAACAGCATCGGCTCCAGCCTCGATTCCTTCTCGGAGGTGACTGAAGCGACCAACGCCACCACAAGCGACAACCGGGATTCTAATCGCGTCTGAAACTTTACTAATAAGTTCCACGTCATATCCAAGTCTAGAGCCATCTCTATCAATTGAAGTTAAAAATATTTCACCAGCCCCTTCTGATTCAAGTTTTTGACAAAAATCTTGAACATTCATTTCTGTTGAAACACGTCCACCATTTTTAAAAACAATATGATCACCATTTACGAACTTAGCATCAACAGAAGCTGTTATACATTGTGAGCCGTATTTTTTTGCTCCTTCACTAATTAAATTAGGCTTTTCAAAAATAGCTGTATTTACAGAAACCTTATCGGCTCCACAATCAAGGGCGACTTCAATCTCTTTCAAGGAACCTATCCCTCCCCCTATAGTTAGAGGAACAAAGCAATTTTTCACTGCTTCTCGAATTAAATCAGAGTTAAATGTTCTATTTTCCCTGCTTGCTGTAATATCTAGGATAAGAATCTCATCTACATCCCAATTTACAAAGAATTCGATTGCAGAATCAAGACGACCAATTGGTAAATATTTATTAAAACCAAAGCTTTGTACAACCAGCCCTGCTCTTGTCACGATACATGGAATCAGTCTATTTTTTACCACTTTTCCCCCATGGAATATTAACTGAAGTCATCTGATACAACTTTATCAAAAGCGTCTACATCCCTAGAAAGTTCTTTTCCAATAATATTCTCTAACTCTCTAGGGTGTAGGCCACCTTCTGGACGGAGAACTATGATATCTTCTCTTGTTACTTTCGAGCCTTTTTTCAAGCTGTTATTAAAGTGCAAACTCTTTCTAGCGATAACTTTATTTTTAAGTTCTGTGGGTGTTGGTTTTTTCTCTCGAGTTCCTAGGGCCTTATCCATTTCTCTAATACTCTAAGGATGCTTTATGATCCGGGCCTTCCATTTCTCTATCGAGAGTGAAGTGCTTCTCAATAAGAGTCGCTCCCATGGCGACAGCACCAATTGGAACAGTTATCCCAAGAGTGTGATCTGAGTATCCGACAGGAACTTTAAATTTCTCTTTGATAAAGTTAATAGCAAGTAAATTCACATCCTCCATTGGCGTAGGATAAGAGGTTGTACAATGCAAAACTGTTAGATCTTTCTGAATACTTAGCTCAGTGTTTTTCCACTCTGCTTCTATAGTAGCTATTGCTTCTTCAATTTCCTCAGATGTAGCCATACCTGTAGAAATAACAATTTTCTTTCCTTTTTTGGCTAAGTGCCTTAGGTACGGAAGATTTGTAATTTCACCAGAAGGTAT
Source organism: Bacteriovoracia bacterium (assembly GCA_030427595.1). GTDB lineage: Bacteria > Bdellovibrionota > Bacteriovoracia > Bacteriovoracales > Bacteriovoracaceae. The sequence continues at coordinate 17,551 of JAUIBX010000020.1, forward strand.
TTTATATAGGCTAACAAGAGGCTCTAGAAAGTCCGCACTGAGTTCATCAAAAGCTGTCGAGAGAAACTCAATCCCCTTTTCCTTACAATGCTCAATCAATACAGCATGGTCTTCTTCAGATAACTCTAGGCCCTTTAACATCGCTAATTGAGAATCATGGCGAGAATCATTAGCCTCTTGATACTCTGCTTTTTTTGCTTTCGGTGAAGCAAGTCTATCAGCCTTAAAAGATTGGAACTTCACAAAATCACAGTTCGCAGCTGCTGCAGCATTGATAAGTTCCTTCGCTAGCTCGATTGAGCCATTGTGATTAACACCCGCTTCTGCAATAACGACCGTTTTTCGCACATTCATTGGTTTAATTCCCCGATAACAGTCACAGGAGAGCCGTCTGCACCACTAAAGATTAAAGGAGAGATTACTACAGACTTTAATTTCGAGGACAAATGCTTCACTTTCATATCCTCAATAATCAAGATGGGATGGTCATCATCCAAAAAGGCTTTATGAGCCAATTTCCCAACTTCCCTATGCTGATAACTTGTTAGAGAGATAGAATCAAATCCAATATATTTTATCTCTTTACACCAATCTCTTAAAAAGTCTGCACTTTCAGGAGAAAAGCCTGGATTAGAAGACCAAAAAATCTCCTTATGGCGGTATTTCTCAAAACCAGTTCGGATAATTAGAAAATCACACTCCTGTGATATTTCATCTTTAAACTGAGATAATTCTATAATTTCCCCAGGCATTGAATTAACGTCAAGAATATGAGGATTCTTTGAAATCCAAAAGGATGGTTCATATTCATCCAATGTTTTTCCTGATTCAGAAAAGTGTCTTGGGGCATCGATATGGGTTCCAAGATGAGTATCAAATTCTAATACAGTTTGGTTGCAACTATCACCTGAGCACATAGACTTAACAGATTTAGAAGTAAAGTTAGTTTTCCCACCATAGCCTGGTGTCTCTTTAGAAAGAGGGAATGATAAAAATGTATAACTCATAAAACTTCATCCCAGCTAATAAAAGAGTCCAGCCCTGTGATGGCACTTTTTCCCATATCTAAAATAGCTTCTTTTGCTGAACCACCAATATGGGGTGTTACAAAGACATTTTCTTGTCTTGTTAATTCATGACTAATAGGAGGTTCAACCTTTAAGACATCTATAGCTGCACCAGCAATTTTCGAAGAATTCAATCCTTTTAAAAGAGCATTTTCGTTTATGATCCCACCACGTGCTGTATTTATTAAAAAAATTCCATCTTTCATTTGATTAATTTCTTCTTCAGAAATTAAGTCTTCTGTTGTCTCGTTATAAGGAACATGGCACGTAATAAGGTCTGACTCTTTTAACAATTTCGACATAGAAACTGATTCTACATTGTGCTTTTTACAGAACTCGAGGTCCATATCAATATCGTAAGACAGAATTCTGCATGAGAAAGGCTTTAGCAATTGGACAAGGTCCTTTCCGACATTTCCAAGCCCTATAATTCCTATCGTTTTATTAGTGATGAGATTGCCAGTAATTTGTCTCCACTGACCGTCCTTTACGACATTGTTTGCAATAAAAGCATTATGAAAAAGAGCGATCGCAAAAGAAAGAGTTAACTCTGAAACCGACCTCTTATTTACACCAGAGGTCCATCCTAAACAAACTCCTCTAGTTTTCATTGAACTCAAACTGAGATTATTTAAGCCAACACCATATTTCGAAATCACCTTTAATTTTGGAAGGCTCTCCAAAACTTTTTCATCGATTTTTTCAAGTGCTATTATGGCCTTGTCTGCATCTTTTAGAAATTCGATTAAGGCGTCATCTTTCAGACTTATTCCCTCATCATTAAATTTCACATCAGAATATTTCTCTAAAAGAAGACTTCTTAACTCTTGATTTCTAGAGAATGATCTTGAAGTTACACAAACTTTCATGCATCAAGACCTTCGAAAAAATTATTACAAAAATCTTTAAACTCAGCATTGTTTTCAAACAATACTTTTTCGATTTTATTATTCTTATAAGGAATTATAAGAGCAAGTTTGCCGTCAACGTTCTTCTTATCTTTCGAAATGGCTGAGAAGAAAGTATCTCTATTGATATCTACATTTTTAAAATCTCGATAATTTTGTTCTAGACATTCTTTTGAAGACTCGAAAAGTTCTTTTTCTAACCAGCCTTTCTGATAAGAAAATCTATTGGCCATGTCCATCCCAATTGTAACAGCAATGCCGTGGGGAACACCAAAGTTCGTCGCTGACTCAATCGCATGACCAAAAGTATGTCCATAATTCATAACATTCCTGATTCCACGATCGAATTCATCCACTTCAATAAACTTCTTTTTATAGAGAAGAGAGTCATATAAAAACTTTTCAAGAACATCCCAGTTACTGATTCGTTCAAATTCATCTGCGAGACTTTTAAATGTCATATAGTCATTTAAGAAGTGAACTTTAATCATTTCTCCAATGCCTGATTGAATTTCTTTTTGCTCTAATGTTCTTAAAAAGGAAACTGAAACGTGAACCTTATTCGGAGGACAAAATGTACCCAATAGATTTTTTACATTTCCATAGTTTATGGAACTTTTAGAACCGATACATGAATCAGCTTGAGCTAATAGCGTTGTAGGGAAAAATTCCCAGAAAACACCTCGAAATAAAGTAGAGGCGAGGAAACAGGTAATGTCCTGAGTAATACCTCCCCCAATAGCAACGAGCTTTTTATCTCGCCTGATTCCAAACACAAGAAGCTGGTCAATGTACCCCTCCATCTTCTTAAAGTTCTTATTGTCTTCGCTTGCTGTAATTCTAAGAACAGAGCGATCTCCAATAGAGTTTTTAAACTCCTCGAAATAGAGACTCTCAACCTTTTCATCCAAGACAAAAATTGTATTTTCGTCATAATTCTTTATTAACTCGAAAGGGTTCTCAATAAAATGAACACTATAAGTTCCACGATATGATTTGATTTGTATTTCGGAATAATTAGCCATTTACAAATCCCCCATCTGCTATGATGTTTTGTCCCGTTATGAATGAATTTAAATCACTTGAAAGAAAAGCTACAGTATTTGCAATTTCTTCAGGCTGCCCCAACCTTCCCATTGGAACTGTGGATACCATCTGTTCTATTTCTTGTGGTGAAAGAATTTCACGAGTTAATTCAGTATCAATAAAGCCAGGAGATACACAATTAACGAGGATATTGTCCTTGGCATAATCTAAACTCAAGGTTTTTGTAAGCCCAAGTAATCCAAACTTACTACTTGCATAGGAAGCACGCTTACTTTTAGAAACAACACCAAAAATAGAAGCAATGTTCACGATTCTTCCCCACCCCTTGGTTCTCATGTAAGGAATGACCTTTTGGCAAATTCTAAACGGAACATTTAGGTTTACTTCTTGAATCCTCTGCCAATCTTGGTAATCAATTTCATGGACCAAGTCTATCTTATTAATACCAGCATTATTTACAACTATATCAAAGTCTAGAGATTCAACTTTATCCAAGAATTCTGAGACGCTTTTAGGTACTAAGAAGTCTACCGAGATGAAGTCATCTTCGGGAGTGTTATCGGGTCGGGTACGACCTGTTGTAGTAACACTTGCCCCCATAGAGTTAAAAGTATGAGCAATACTTTTCCCTATTCCCCGGGTACCACCAGTTACTAAAACCCGCTTTCCCTGAAAGTTCATTTTATTTTTGCATTCTCATGAGTTGATAAAGATAGTTACCAACTAAGTGATCACAGAACATATGGAGGTCCTCGACCGGCCCATACTCACCTTTCGTCGTATCGATATGAATTGAATCATCACTCATTTTAAGCAACTCTCCACCATCGAATCCTACTAAACTGAATACTTTGTTACCTTGCTTTTTTGCGTACTCACAAGCCAGTAATAAATTCTTTGAATTACCAGATGCTGAAATAGGAATAACAATATCACCTGGCTCTAAATATAACTTTAATTGATAAAGAAATATGTTTTCGTATCCATCATTTGCGATTGCAGTAATAACGGCATTGTTATCAGTAACACTCAAGGCTTTAAAAGGCTTATCGTATTCTCTCGTTCCGATACCAATATCATTTGCAAAATGTGATGCTGTAGCAGCACTACCTCCATTGCCCATGAAGATAATTTTTTTTCCATTTTCTCTTGCCTCAAGAATATCGCTACAAAATCTATCAAGAGAATCAATATTTAAACCTTCTAATAAGGTAGTTAGCCTATTAACATAAAATTTAGCAAAACCTTTGAAGTCTCCATTTGCATCTTTAAAACCTTTTTCTACTTCATTCATTTCTTCACCATCCAAAAAATTAACCATCAAGGGAGCGAATAAAGACCAAACAACGCACCTTAACATCCGGCAATATATAAAATTTCCGTAACAATATCACCTACATCGCAATTACTCAAAATTAAACCCCATTAGGGCTATCAATGTTTTTTGCTTACCAAAAATGATCAGTTCGAAAGAGCAAAGTCCAAAGGGGATAACAAAGCTGAAGTTGAATTTAACTAGCGTATCCAGTTATTGAGTATTGCGTATAGACCCTGGTGAAAGTGCAAGCTGATAGATGTCGCTAGGAGCAGTGTTGGTAAGAGTAATTCTATTGTTAAAATTAGTATAAACAGGGGGTAATCCTGAATATGTAGCCGTAAACATCAAGCGGCTTTTTTTAGGGTTTGTAATGCGGCTACCCATATGAAAACAACACCCAGTGTCAACCATAAAGCAAGAATACTTCTTTCCTGTCATCACTTTAACTTTATCTTTATCTACTTGAGAGTAAATAAAGTCATCCTGATAGTGCCGCATTAAGAATCCGTAATTAACTTTTTTTGATTCTTGCTTTGGCAAAAAGTGAAATGGACCACTTTCTGTGTCTACATCATTACAATAGATAAATAGTTTAAGGACATTAACGTCATCTTGATCGCAGTGCCAAAGCTGACTAATTTTAAGTGGCTCATTAGTTGGGACGGAGTAACTCAAAAATATCGAATTTAAGTAGGGAGCTGAACCAAAATATTTTGCAATCAAAGATAGAACTTTTTCACTTGCCGCTAATCTGACGAAGGTACTTTCATCGGTAAATGAGATGTCCTTTTCAAATAATCTATTCCAAAAGGTCTTTTTATTTTTATCATAATTTTTTTCCACGGTGCGAAACTCATGGAGCTTCACCTCTGCTTCATTTACCAAAGCTTGCATCAATTCATGATCTAAAAAATTAACTTCTGTATATCCATCTCTTTGAAGTTGCTTCAAGTTGGGTTTTAATTCAGTTGGAAGTTCAACTTTTTTTGCAACTGAATACGCCCTCATCACGAGGATGGGATGAGCCAATTGGTAACCTAACTTCACAAGACGCCTCAAGCGACTTCTATTTAGAGAATTGAGAATCCTTCTCAAAGGTGATTCAGAAAGAGCAATTTCTTTAACTTTAGAAAATAAGTTCATACCAAAGGTATACAAAAAAAATTAAAAAGCGCCCACAGGTAATTCAACTATTTGAGTAAGCTAAATAGTCTAAATTGTTCTTTTATTGGGAGAGAAAATTTCCATGTTACAACAAAACGCACAAAAGAAGTATTCGTCCATTTAGCTCAATCTTAAATTAGTGGTAAATAAGACGTTTCAGTATTCTCTAAATAGCGCCCCCTCTACTCCAACTACTTAGTTCTTTGCATATTGTTAAATAAAGTAGTTTGTACTACGTTATGTCAAAAGCTAAAAATCAGGTGGAATTCATGTTCGACATAACAGAAGTAGATATCGAAAAAATCTCTAATTGCATTATTTGCAATTCCTCAGACTTAGAAATTGTTAGTTCAGTAAAAGAAAAAAATAACCTGGAATTCTTTTCAACTGCCTATTGCAGCAATTGCTCTTTCGTATTCAGAAATAAAAGACCAAATTTAAGTTGGTTTAAAAAAAGCTGGAACACGAGATCCAAAGACGAAGATGAGGTACAGGAACTCGCCCTTGACCCACAACTAGAGGCTCGAAGGTACTCAAGATATGAAAGCTTGTCTCAAGTTCTTGAAAGCGTCACTACTGGTAGAAAAATTATAGATATTGGTACCGGTCCAGGAACAGGACTAAAAGCTTTCAAAGATAGAGGATGGGATACAACAGGAATTGAACCAGATATCGCTCGTTCTAAAATCGCGAAAGAAAAACACGGACTTAATGTAATCACTTGCTCAGTTGAAGAATATACAGAGAAAGATGAGCAATTTGATATTGCAACCATTATTCATGTTCTAGAGCATTTCCATGACCCTATTAACTTCCTGAAAAATGTCGTTAGACAAGTTAAAGTTGGTGGTTATCTGTATATTGAAGTTCCTGACATTAAAAACTTCATAAACTGGAAAGACTCGTTATACCTAGAACACATGAATAACTTTACTCTGACGACACTTTCAAATCTAGCAAGAAAGGTTGGCTTAGTTCCCGTTTACAGACTTTTTCCAAAAACACAACCAAATGGACTTGTGCACCTTGGAGTGCTCTTTGAAAAAGTCGAAACTTCGGAGCTAGAAAATCACCCCTCAACCTCTCAAGCAACTCCGTCTCAAAAATTTACAATCAAAGACATTCGCTCTCTTTATAAAAAAGGATTGCCTGATTTTGTTTTTCACAATCAAACTTGTCTCCATTATAAAGTTGAGGAAATTACTGACGTCTGCATGACCGTAAAAAAATACAACTATCCTAAGTTTGAAGGTGGTGCATTTTCGCCAGTTACGAATAATTCACAAGTCACGAGACTTCTTTCTACAGTACACCGCGCCAAGAACCATGGCTTTTCAACATTAATTTTTAAGCTTTTATCTAAGGCTAAACTAAATTTAAAAGATAAGAAGTTTTATAAAGTGGATTACATGCCACTATAAACTGATGCTTTTACTTTTAGATATATTAAAGGGCTTGATCTTTCTCAAGAGAGCTCTTTAATAATTTTTGCAGGAACTCCTGCAACCATGACACCTGCCGGTACGTCCTTAGTAACGACACTTCCGGCAGCGACTACAGCATTTTTACCAATGGTAACTTTTCCTATAACGATTGCGCCGGTTGCGATCCAAACATTATCTTCAATAACAATATCTCGTTCCGCTGTCTCAACAGTGGCCCTATACGAATCAAGCTTTGAATAATCATGGAGACCAGTCAAAATACATACGTTGTTTCCAAATATAACGTCATTACCGATACTTACCGTACCACTCCTTGCGTTTACATATGTGTTTGCTAAGTTAGAATTACTCCCAATAGTCACTTTGTGCTGACCATAAATAAATGGAGTACTGTAAAAATAGGGAAGTATTACCTTTATGATTCTTCTAGCCACAAAGCCAAAGACTCTACTTATCAAACTCATCATTGACTGATCATAAGGCATTTGTTGTATTTCAACAAAGGTTTAGTGACCTTAAAACCATCCAGCATTAAGAGACTTTATAATGAAAGAAAATGACATTCGCCCAAGAGAGCTACACAATAGATACCTAGAGCTAAGTAAAAAAGACGCAGACAAAGTCTTTTCAAACGTTGAATGGGCCGAGTTACACTGCCCAGCTTGCTCAAGTGAAAATCATCACGAATCTTTTGTAAAAGATAATTTCCCATACCATGAATGTATCGACTGCGAGAGCTTGTTTCAGTCCCCTAGACCACCTCAAAATGCCTTTGAAGCTTTTTATGTTGATTCTGAGTCCTCTAACTTTTGGGCAACAGAGTTTTTCCCCAAAGTAGCAGAAGTAAGAAGAGAAAAAATCTTTGCACCAAGAGCTCAACGAGTAAATTCAATCCTGAGTGAGAAGGGTTTAAAAAACGGAACCCTCATTGATGTTGGAGCGGGATATGGTGTTTTCCTAGAGGAAGTTAGTAAAGTCTCCCCTCTAGATAGCTTCAAAGCCATTGAGCCAAGTAAATCTTTGGCACAAACCTGCCGTGACAAAGGTTATGATGTACTTGAGGAGGTTCTTGAAAGCTCTGAAGCATGGCATGAAACAGCCAACGTGATTACCTGCTTTGAAGTTATTGAGCATGTTCATGACCCCCTTTACTTTGTTCAGGGCTTAAGAAAATTACTTGCTCCTGGCGGAATAGCTATTGTAAGCGGACTAGGCGTTGATGGATTCGATATCCAAGTTTTATGGGAACAATCTAAAGCAATATCTCCTCCACACCACTTAAACTTCTTATCAGTTAAAGGTTTAGAAAAATTATTTTTGAGTGCAGGCTTTAAAAAAGTTGAAGTCCAAACACCTGGAGAATTAGACCTAGATATTGTTGAGAATTACTTCAAAGAATTCGGAGATAATTCTGTTCTACCTCGTTTTGTTAAAAAGCTTTTTAATAAGGGTCCAGAAGCTAAAGCTAATTTTCAAAAGTTCTTGAAAGACAATCAATTTAGCTCACATACTTGGATTATTGCAAAAGCCTAATGAACAAAGAAGAAAGATAGACTACAATTTCTCTTCCATATGCTTTTTCCATTTTTCATCTGAATTATAGATATCAAAGACAAGTTCCATTGACTTCAGTGCATCTATGCTCCTTCCTTCACTTATGGGCCTATCATTGATAACAGAGTCAGCAAATTCTTCTATTTCGAGCTTCCAGGAGTTATCTTTAATATATGTTGTCGTTTGCTCCCTAGGATTCCCTGCGTCGTCATCCTCACGATAGAGAATCGTTAATGTTTCTTGCCCGTAAGACTTTGATCCGGAAAGGATCCCTGAGAGAATACAGGCACCCTGCTCCATAAAAACCTCTAACAAGAACTGATGCCTCCACTGAGTGGCAGTTGAATGTAGAAAGACGACGGCATCATCTTCTGTTTTCATTAGCGCAAAAGCATTATCTTCAACATCATAGCTCCAGTAATTATTACTGACATAGCTTTTTACTTCCTTAATATCTCCGGCCATACAGCGAATTAAATCAACCATATGAATACCTTGATCCAAAAGAATTCCTCCACCAGCAACATTTAAATTTGTTCTCCAAACTGAAGGGTCACCAGGCTCTGGACGTGGCCATGAAGTAAAAGCAGATTTTCCATAGACCCCACGGATATTTATCACCTTCCCGAATCTTTGAGATTTAATAATGTTTAAAGTTTCAATTACTGAATCATGATAGCGGTGATTAAAACCATATTTTAGTTTTAGATGAGGGTTTTTTTCTTCAACCGCCATCACGTCTCTAATATCTTGTACTGTTTTCCCTGGAGGTTTCTCACAAAAAACATGAAGACCTTTTTCTAGACCAGAAATGGTCGCCGTCGGTGCAACATCGTTTGGGAGACAAACAAACAGAACATCCAAATCTTCTTCAATTAACTTATTAAAATCATGGTGACAGATAACGCCAGAAATTGGCTCTTCGGATTTAAACCTGATATCGCAAATAGCCTTCACCTCGAGGTGAGGATTTTCATCTATAAACTTATGTCTTCTTACGCCTACTATTCCGTATCCAGCTATTCCGACCTTTAATTTTTCCATTTATATAATCCTCTTTATTAATTCACTGCTCTAACGAGGGTTAAGCTCTTATGACTTGAGAGCACTTTATCTAAAAGTAGGGACGAGGAAAAGGTCTTGCTTGAAGATTTATGAATATTTAAAGTAGTTAGTAAGATTAGACTAAAAGAGACATACAGTTTATAGCTACCACTGCGCCACACAAGAACACCTCATGAAAAAGCAAATTTCATCAAATATAGTTTGGCTTTACTCAGCCACAATACTGAATTTGGTCAGCGGTTTTGTCTTGTACCCAATCTACATTAAGTACCTTGGTATGGATGGATTTGGAGCTTTAATGACTCTTGGTATTTTTTCCCTAGGAGGATACCTAAGTTTGTTAGAGTTAGGTTTTCAAACGGCAGTAACCCGATATGTTGCGGAATTTATTGCAAAAAAGGACTCTAAAAAAGCCTCTGAATTAAGCTCCACATCAGCTGTTCTATTTTTAACCTTAGGAGTTCTTTTATGCACCCTAGGCTTCATTTTTGTTGAAAAAATAAGCTCTGCCACCAAGATACCTCCTTCCTTTAGGAAGGATTTCATCTTTCTGTTAAAAATATGTTTTATAAGTTACCTTTTTCAATTTCCTAATTTAATTATCCTTGCAGTTTTTCAAGGATTACAGCGATTCGACTACATTAAAATTACTGAGATGATATTTTCAATCATTAAAATTCTTCTCATTATTATTTTTCTTGTTTTTAACGTAGGTGGTTTTAAAGAAGTTGGATTGGTTATAACCTCACTTCCTATTCTAGCAAGTCTTGTACATATTATAAATTTAAAGATTCGACTTAAGAATAGTATTACCATAAGCCCTTTTTTATGGAACTTTTCTGCTATCAAAAGTATCAGTAATTTTACAGGCTGGGTGTTTTTAGGAAGACTTTCGAGTTTAGCCTTTGTCCATACCGATAGAATACTTATTTCAACTCTCTTAGGTCCAACCGCTTTAGGTATTTATGAAATTGTAGCAAAAATTCCCGGTGGTTTAAAATCTCTCCTCTCACAAATAAGCCATGTTCTCTTACCCTCAACCCCAAGCATGAACGACAGTAAAGAGAGGTTAAAATCTTTATACTTAATTGGTGTAAAATACTCTCTTTTTCAAGTTTTCCCAGTGACTTTAGCCTTCATGCTCTTTGGAAAGTTTTTTCTTGCAAATTGGATCTCTAAAGATTCTTTTTCTTATGGGGATTTGCTTGCCATAGCATTAATCACAAATTTCTTAACTCCTTTTATCAATATTGGTCAGTCAATCCTCACAGGCATCAATAAAAAAGTTAGAAATTTGAATATTCTTGCATTACTTTCAGCTGTCATTAACTTAGTTGCTACTCTAATGATGATCCCTATCTGGGGACTCTATGGAGCATTTTTAGGTACCCTGTTTGGATTATTTTTGGCGATGTGGGGAAATATCTATTACTACAACTCCGTTCTTTCGGTCTCTTGGAGTGATTTATTTATATTACCACTCAAGGCTACCCTATGGTCACTCCCAGTAGGTATTTTGAGCTACCTCCTATCTCAACACCTTTATTTTAATAATTTTTTAACGACCATACTTTTTATTATTAGTTTGATAGCTTTACACTCAATCGTGTTATTTTTGGGATTTTTAACTCGCCGTGAGAGAAGCTTCATACTTGAAGCTTTAAGAATCTCTAAGTGGAT
>JAUIBX010000021.1 GCA_030427595.1 Bacteriovoracia bacterium
AGCCAATCATAGGAAAAGCCTAAAGGATTCATTCCCAATTCTTTTTTGAGAAGGTGGAGACCATAGCTTGAATCACGGCCACCACTTAGGCTTACAAGGCAATCCACCTCACCATTTTTAGAGCGGTAGGGTTCAAGAAAGCGGTGAAGGGCCTCTACTCCTTTGAAAGTTTGTTTTTGGTATTTGCGACAGATGCTACAAACCCCATCCTTATCAAAGGTAAGGAAGGGGTAATTTTCTGGCAAGATACAGCGAGTGCAGCGTTTAATATTCTTAGGAGAGGAGCTTCTCTCTTTTATGACATAAGGGTCTGCGACCTTCTTAAGTTGTTCAGCCTGTTGAGCATCACTTTCAAAATTAAAAAACTTCTGCTCAAGTGTTTCCGTATGAATAGTAAAGGCATCGCCCGGCTCTAATTTGGTGATGGCCGCTTGAAAGTGATTCCTTTTTTGAAATTCATCAAGAATTTTTTCTTCAGAAGTAAAAACAAAGAGGTGCTCATTTATAAGTGAGTAATAGAGAGAGCCAAAATTGGTGGAAACTAGCATTTCTTTAAAGTCAGAAAAGAGGATTCCTAGAGAGGCAGCTCCTCTAAGATTTTGATGAAACTTGTGAAGAACTTCTTGGGGGGAGAGTCCTTTTTGGAGGTATTTTTGAAAGTAGCGAAAGAGAACTTCGGAATCCGAAATCCCCTCCGTCTCCAACTCTTCTTCGTCTTGGATTTGGTAGAAGTTATTGACCACACCATTGTGAATACCAACCAGCTTTTCTAGAGCAATGGGTTGGTTGTGGACCGGACGCATCTCACTGCCATCAGTGACCAGACGGCAGTGACCTAAGGCGGCTAAGGTAGGGCATTCAACTAAGAGGTAGTCATTGAGAAAGCGCTGGTAGTCTTGGGCCTTTAGAACTGTTGAGGCGCTTTGTGGTCTCTTGTAATAGTGAATTTCTCCGTCGTGTTGAAGAGCAAGACCTGTGGCCTGACGACCTCGAGGCTCAGTGAGGAGAAAGAGGTCTTTCAGATACATTTGAGTGACCTGGTGGTTTGTTTTCTTTGTGTCTATAAGTCCAAAAATACCGCACATAATATCCTCTTAAGCCTTGGTTATATAGTGTGGCCCAAGGAAGAGGGCAAGGTTGGTGCGAAAGAAACTTTTAAGGGCGTCTTCCGGGGTATTGACGATGGGCTCGCCATTATCATTGAAAGAGGTGTTAAGAACCATAGGGACACCTGATTTTTGAGAGAACCTTTGAATAAGGTCATAAAAGAGAGGATTGTGCCTTTTCTTAACCGTTTGTACTCTTGCGGTTAGGTCATGGTGGACAACTGCTTCAATTTGAGAGGCCTTTTCTTTTTTTACAGGGACCACAAAGGTCATAAAGGGCAGAGGTCTTGAGGTCTCAAAATAATTTTCTGCCTCCTCTTCTAATACCGCCGGGGCAAAGGGTCTAAAGCTCTCTCTATGTTTAATGCGTGCATTGATTTTATCTTTCATTTCCTTGGTGCGGGGATCGGCCAAGATGGAGCGGTTGCCGAGTGCACGTGGACCAAATTCACTTCTGCCTTGAAACCAACCAATAATGAAGCCTTCATTTAAGCACTCAGAAGCCTTGGTGAGGAGCTCCTCTTCAGAGAGCTTTTCTACCTTCAAGGGGGCATGAGAATCATCCTTTTCAAAGTTAGTGAGAGTTTGAGAAATTTCTTCTTCACTAAATTCAGGGCCTCAATAGGCACTTTCATATTCAAAGGCCCGTGGCTTTTTCATGATGCTGTTATAAAGATAAAAAGCAGCCCCTAATCTGGTGCCAGCATCGTGAGGAGCGGACATGGTCCACACATTCTTATAGGGACCATGACGCTTAAGCTTTTCATTCATGAAACAGTTGAGGGCAGAGCCACCAGAGAGAATGAGAGTGTCACATGGATTCTTCTCATAGAGAAAGCCCGCCATATGATAGGCCACATCTTCAAGGCGTTTTTGAAGCGCCCATGCAATATTGTGGTGCCTTTTTTCTAGGGGGGCTTGATTGACAAGGGCGTCCCTTGGTCTCTCTCTTAGGGAGCCAAATTCTTTTATAAACTTATCGCTGACCCAAGGATCTCTCTTTCCTTGTGGATAATTGAAGTAACTGAGGTCAAAGGAGTAGCGGCCATTTTCTTCTAGCCTCACCACCTTTTTAAAGAGGTCATAGTATTCACTTTCTTGGCCCATCGATGCCATGGCCATCACCTTATACTCATCACTATCAGGTTTAAAGCCCAAGTAGTGGGTGACAGATACATAGAGGTAACCCATGGAGTGGGGAAAGTTAATTTTATAAGGGAGTTTAATTTCTTCGCCCTTACCAAAACCCATGCTAGTGCATTCAATTTCACCACTTCCATCCATAACAATAAGGTTCGCCTCATGATAGGGGGAGATGAGGAAGGTTGAAGCCGCGTGAGCATCGTGGTGGCGAATATTATGAAACTTAAAATTATGCTCGCCGGGAAATTGCTTTTTGAGTTCATTTTTCGCAAAGACCATGGAGAGCCATTTATCAGAATGGCTACCCCAAAAGTTAAGAGAACTAGGCAGACCTTTAAGTATTTGCCACACCCTTTCTTTGAGCCCCAAGAAAGGCTGCCAATAAAAGGTCACATGATCTACATCTGCAATAGTGAGTCCTGCTTCATCTAGGCAGTATTGGATGGCGTGGCTAGGAAAGTCTCCGGTATTTTTTTGGCGGGTGAAGCGCTCTTCCTGGCAAGCAGCAATGAGCTGACCATCACGGATGAGGCAAGCTGAGGAATCAAAGACATAAGCGCAAAAGCCAAGAATAACCAAGTTAGACCTTTAGATTTTTAATGAATTGGTACTGACGGTATCTACTATCAAAGCTGTAAGACCCAAAGTCCACCACTTTATTCATCTCTAGATTGGATACTGGCTTCGCAACATGTGCCATAATAGAGCATTGTTCACTAAAGTTTATGTTATCAAATGAATGTAAGAGATGTGCGAGATCTATCGATTCTCCCGTTCCTTGGTGCCAGTATGAAAAGAAGTTTATTGTCCAGATTTTTAAATATAATTTTGTGTTATCGACAGTAAGAAAGCGAGCATCCTTTAGAGGTGTATTTTTTAAGTTTAGCTCTTGTATCCAGCCCTTTATTTTTGGATAGAGAAAGGGCAAGTATTGAATGTGTTGATGACCATCAACGCCGTCAGGCTCTCCGAGATGTTGGCGAAACTTTTTTACTTGAGCTCGAAACTCTTCACGAAAAAGGGAAGCGCTTTCACGAAGAAAGAGGAGTTTAAGGAATATACCCGTGGGAGAAAAATTTTCATGTAAAGTAAGAAGATTTCCCTCTGTGAGGTTAAAGTGCAAATTAATGTGAAAAGAGGGAAACTCCTTTTTGACTTCCGAAAGCTTTCTAAGTTCATTTTCCTTGACATGAGTCATAAGCACAGAGGTGGCGTGAATCTTTCCTTCTCGTGCTAGCTCTAAAATGGCCGCATTGGTTTGCGGGTCAAGGCCAAAATCATCACAGGAAATGGTTAGTCTATTTGTAGATTTTGAATGAGAAGATTGTCGTGACATAGCTTAGTATTTTACTTTGTTTGCGGCTATCTGTACCTGTGGAGAGCTTTTCTCTATAATGAAGTCATGGGCATCAGCGGTTTGAGTCAAATAAAAGGTATTCTTAAAGACCTTTGGGGAAAATATTGGATTTATTTCCTTATTGTTGCAGCACCACTTATTTTATTTGTGCTGAACTCTGAGTGGATTTTTCCTGAGCCATGGATCGTAGACTCTTATTTAAATAATCGTTATGCCTTCTTCTATGGTCACTTCGACTTCTTTCATGAACCCTACAAGATTGAACGAGTCTCATGGCATATCATTCTGAATTGGATGACTAAAATAATAGGAGGACGTTATTTATTAGAATTTTGGGGACTTTTTTCTTATATCCTAATGGGGTTCCTCTACTTTTTTAACTTAAATGAACTCTACGGTAAGAAACGGGCGCAACTCTTTTTGCCTTTTATTATTTTCTATCCTCAGTTAGCAACTCATAGCTCGGGGGGGCACCTACCACAATCTTTTTACGACTAATGTTCTTCTTGTAAGTTTTTTATTATGGACAAAGGCAATGAAGAAAGAAAAGAGCCGTCATAGGCTTATCTTAATTCTTGGTGCTGATGTATTCTTGGCAACCGATCTTATTAGCAACTTTATTCATCTCAATCTAGGGTTACTATTCTTTTTCATCCCCTTGCAGCTAATGAAGAGAATTAGAAATCTCAGATTACTTGATGTTGGCGTGTGGCATGTTCATAGGGTACCTGATGTGGGGCTCTCTTAATCTCATTGTAACTGGTGATTGGGTCAGTTTTACTCGACGATTAGAGATACTCTTAAAACATACGGATCCCGATCATTGGTTTAATAGCTGGTACTTTCCGTTAGAGAGTGGCTTCTTTATGGAAAAGTATTCATTTAAATACCTCGGTCTTTACTTAATGAGTACGTTGGTTTTCCTGTTGATGCCAGTTTTTAATAAGAGGTGGCGTTCGCTTTCTTTTCTCTTAGCTTATCATGCAGCTTTTGCGACCCTTTTATGGTTTCTTTGGCAAGCCTTAGGCCTTCAGGCCCTTTTGCTTCCTGATTTTTCCTACGCCCTTCAGATACCTATATTTCTTGCGTGGCCTTTGATCTATTCAAATGACTTTGATCTAAAACAAAGAAAACTTATTTTCCTGGTTTTTATTTTGAGTGGCCTTCTTATCATAGCTAATACTTTAGTACGTCACTGGACTGATACTTTCTTTATCGAGCCTGGTGTTATTTTGAAGAGCTCTATGCTGACCTCTTTTGTCTCTCTTTCTCTTGTTTTGTGTATTAGTTTTGCTGAAAAAATTAAAAATATTAAATTCTTTCCTCTGATCATTTTGACTTTTTTCTATGCTTTCCTAAGTGATCAATACAAAGAAGCAAATAAGGAAGCCTGTGTTCAAAATAAGGGCAGTTATATTTTTTATCAAGAAAGTATCGATTTCCTTTTAAAAATTCATAATAGACCTTATAAGATCTCCGTCCTAAACCTTCCAAAGGAAGAAATGACAATCACCAAAGGGGTCTGTAAGGGAAAGACCTGGCGTTATGGGGCTGTTCTGCACTCCATGGACTGGAGTATGGCGTCTCTCCTTTACAGGGTGTCACCTGAGGTTATTTGGAGTGCTGAAACTTATGATGAGGTTATTGATGATGATTTTTTTGAAAGTATAAAAAGACATCATGCTAAGCTTGTTGTTTTTGAGCCAGACTTTGACCGTCTTGAAAATATTAAAAACCTCGCCTTACAGCAAGGTTTTCTCTTTAAAGAAACTCATTCCTTTAATAGTAATTTCTTGGATATACCAATAAAGGCCCGAGCCTATAAGTTGATTTCTAGAACTCTTTAGTTGAGGTAAGACTTTCGGATTTTAACGAGATCCTTTAAGGCAGAAAAACCATCTTTAAAAATTTTAAAGCGGGACTGGTCTTGATCATCCCAGCTTTTGATGGGGTATTCAAAAATAGGTTTATCTTCCATGCGATAATAAAGCTCCAAATCAAAAACCCAACGGCTAATTAGCGGCTCTTGAAAAAGGTCTGCGACAAGTTCTCTCTTGAAAATCTTAGCTCCACATTGGGTATCTTTGATGGAGACTTTAAGATAGCTGTTAATGATAACGCTAAAGATTTTCCCCAAAAGAATACGAAATAAAGGGGTTTGGTTCACTTGATTAAAGCGTTGGTAGCGTGAGGACCAAAAGGCAGAGAAGCTCGGATTTTCTTGTGCCACGGCGAGCATGCCTTCAACTTCCTCAAGGCCAATGGTTAAGACGGCATCCCAGTAGCCCACCCACTGAAACTCCTTTAGAAGTCCCTCTCTTCCAAAGTGAAGAATTCCCTCTCTAATCGCCGGTCCCTTGCCCTTATTTTCATTTAGGCGTAAACAAGGATAGCCTTCTTGAGTAATCACTTCATAGGTCTTATCCGTTGAAGCATCATCAACAAAGAAGAAGGAAATCTTGGACTGATACTCTTTTAAAAGAGAGAAGTTCAAACGCTCCTCTTCATTGAAGCAAGGGATGATGAGGGCAACGAGGGGATTTTGGTTACGAGCTTGCTGAGTCATAGCGACGTAAACCAATTTTCCAAATAAAGAGAAGAATTCCAGTAAAAGCAAAGAGGGCCACCACCATGGTGGCAAGAAGTTGCCAAGCGCTCTTATCGAGAAGGAAATGAACAGGACCAGAACCAATTAAGAGAATGGGGATAAAGACAGTGAGAAACTTTCTAATGGCCCCTTGGTAGATAAAGTTTGGCCAGCGGGCCAGCTGCTGCATTTGCATCCTGAGAAAGTTGATGCCCACACCGTCGGTAAGCCAAAACATGGAAGTACTTAAAATAAATTCAACCACAACCAAAAGGGCAAGAGAGAGCGCCACAAAGAATGGAACCATGAGCCAGTCAAAAGGGGACAGTCCTACCTGGATGCCGTAGTAGATGAGGTAGCCCAAAAAGAGGGGCGTATTAAATAGAGAGGAGGCCCTGAAGTGACGAAAGAAAACACTAAAGATGGTGTTCATAGGTTTTAGGATAACGTAATCGAGTTGACCTGTTCTGATATTGAAAGAAAATTCCCAAAAGCTTTGGGAGAAGATCATCATATGAAGGTTGTCGATCATCAGCATAAAGGTCAAAAAGAAGAGGAGCTCATTTTTTTGCCAAGGACCAATTTGTACCACATGATCATAGATGAAACTCACCGATCCCACTGAGGAGAAAAAGAAAAAGAGGTCCATGAAAATAAGAAGTATAAAACTTGTACGAAAGCTAGTCTCTACCGAGACAGAAGTCGAAACAAACTTCTTATAAACATCCCAATAATGGCCTAGGCGTGAAGTGAACGTTGTTTCCATCTTACATCCCCGCCGCCGTGTAAAGGCGAATGCCTTTTTTCCACACTAAGTGATTAATAAGAGCAAAAACAACTGTCCAAAAACTAATGAGCCCAAGGCCAAGACCAAGGTTCGCCACCTCGCCCATGAAAATTTTAATGGGGTAATAAGTCAAATAAGGAAAGGGGGTAAGGTTGAGGATATCTACTAACCATTGGGGATAGAGGTCTAGAGGAATAATCGCTCCGGAGAGGAAGTAGGCAACGATACTTAACATCACTCTTAGAATCCACGTTTCTTCTAGCCAAAAGGCCATCACTCCAGTGAGGTATTGCAGGGTAAACCAAAAAAGCGAGATAAAGAGGGTGTAGGCCACCCCTAGAGCAAAGAGGTCCCAAGAGGGAAAGGTGACAAGACCAAAGAAACTGATGATAGCCAAAGTAATGCTTGCGATAATCATTTGAATGACTTGAAAAGAAAGCCAACTGGCCGTGTGAAACTCCCAAAAGTTAAATGGGTAGATCAGGTAACTAGAAATGCGACCCATGCGAATATCTTCAGCAAGATTCCATGAGCCATGGCCTTGAGCGACTAAGGACACCACAAACGCCCAGGTGTGGTAATTGATCATTTGTTCAAAGGTAAAACCTTTGATCACCAACTCCTCATCCCCTGCATAAATGGAGGCCCAAAGATTATATTTCACGAAGAAGAAGACGAGGGCAGGTCCAATAATTTGAAGAAAGAAGTTGAGACGGTAAGCCGTGTGCTTGACCCAGCTAATTTGAATGGTGATCCACCACTTACTCAGGTTAGCGAGGTTTAGGTCTTTAAACATTGGCCTGCGCCTCCCGCTTTTGGCGGAGAATCTCGGGGTTATTCATAAGCTCTTTCATAACCCTTTCAATGGGAAGTTTTTCAGTGGCAAAGTCATCCACTTCAAGTGCATTAAGAATCTTTGCACTAAGAGAACAGAGCTCTTCTTCAGGTACTCTGAGCTCAACACTTGTGCCTTCCTCATTCCAAGAGGCATCGTAGCCGCTTAAAAGGGGATGATCTTTTTGGGGGGCATTCTTAAAAGAAAAGGAAACGGACTTTTCACTGCCGAGAATATCTTCAAAGTTGTCAAGGGGACCATCATAGCCCTTTTCCCCATCAAAAATGAGAACCAGGCGATCACATAAGGCCTGTACGTCTTGCATGTAGTGGGAGGTGATAATAATGCAGCAATCATTTTCTCGGTGATATTCCTTGATGAAGTTTCTAATATTTTCTTGGGCCACAAGATCAAGACCAATAGTGGGCTCATCAAGAAAGATCACTTCCGGATTATGAAGAAGGGAGGCCATAAGCTCCATCTTCATACGCTCTCCTAAGGAGAGCTTTCTCACATGAATATGAAGCAGATCTTTGACTCCTAGGAGTTCACTCATTTTTTCAATGCGTGCTTCGAAAGCCGCCTGAGGCACTTCATAATACTTTTGTAGGAGAAGAAAGCTGTCCATCGCCGGAATATCCCACCATAACTGAGACTTCTGACCCATGACCAAAGCGATGCGCTTTCTGAAGTTCTTATCGCGCTCCCAAGGATTTGAACCTAAAATCTTGAGCTCACCATCGGTGGGCACAATAATACCCGTAAACATTTTCATCAGAGTGGTTTTCCCGGCACCGTTGGGACCAAGAAGACCTACGATCTCACCCTTTTTCACCTCGAGGTCAAAGCCTTTAACAGCATCTTTGGTCACAGGGTTTCTTTTGAAAAAGGAGGTGAAGCTGCCCATGATGCCGGGACTCTTCTTATAACTGATAAATTGTTTACGAAGGTTGTGGGTTTTGATTAATGCTGTTGTCATGTTGCGCATATTGCCTTAAATCATTTAGGCGTGTCCACCCGTTCCCTGAGGGAAAATGAATTCAAAGTCTAGCTCTTCTGGCCCAAAGCCCAAAAAAGTCGTCCTAAAAAAAACAGTTTCAAAAGACGATCCAACGGTGTTGGTGGACTTCCTCGCCTTAGAGTTGCCTCTTTCTAAGGCCCAGCTTAAAGAAGCGATGGTGCAGGGCTCTTGTTGGCATAAGAAGCAGGGAGTTCGTGCATGGCGTAGGGTGAGGCGAGCAAAGTCGATCATCAGGGCCGGTGATCATGTGGAGTTTCACTTTGATCCCAAACTTTTTGAGCGCCAAAAAGAGGAACCTCCTCAGGCCATCCTCCTTAAGAAGGAGCGCGATTGGAGTGCTTGGTACAAACCAGCAGGCCTCCTCACTCAAGGTACTAAATACGGAGATTCCTGGGCTCTTTCTCGAGCGATTGAAAAAAGTTTCGCAAAAGAAGTCTTTCTCATTCATCGCCTCGATCGAGAAACATCAGGCGTTATGGTCGTGGCCCACAACGCCAAGGCCGCTAAGCTCTTGAGTGCTAAGTGGCGTGGAACCCTTGTTGAGAAAATCTACCACGCTTGGGTTTTGGGGGAGGTCGCAAGCGATGAAGGCCGCCTCGACGGTAAGATTGAGGGTAAGAAGGCGCTCACTTTCTATAAAGTCCTTAAACGCCAAGAAGGACGGACCTTGGTCGAGTGCAAGTTAGGCACTGGTCGAAAACATCAAATCAGAATCCATCTCAATGACCTCGGCCATCCTGTGATGGGAGATCCTCGCTACGGTGAAGGAAATGCTGATAATCGTGGCCTTCTCCTGCAAGCAGTCAAATTAGTTTTTGATTGGCATGGGGATACTAAAGTCGTTGAAGTTCCTAGTGAATTTTCCCTGGCCTGAGAGCCTCTCCATTTAGACAAAATCACTCCCATAGCGTAATTTAGGGTCTCAAACTTTAATCCTTAAATAGACAGAGCGCGCTATGACCTACAACTTTCAAGAGATCGATAAGAAATGGCAAAAGTACTGGGCCGACAATCAAACTTTTAAGACAGATAATGATTCCACTCTTCCCAAGTACTATGTGTTGGATATGTTTCCTTATCCCTCTGGTGCTGGTCTTCATGTGGGTCACCCACTAGGCTACATCGCCTCTGATATTTATGCGCGCTATAAGAGAAATAAGGGCTTCAATGTTCTTCACCCTATGGGTTACGACGCTTTTGGTTTGCCTGCAGAACAATACGCTATTCAGACGGGAACCCATCCGGCCGTGACCACTGAAGAGAACTTGGTCCGTTATCGCGAACAACTCGACACCATTGGTTTTTCCTTTGATTGGAACCGCGAGGTTAAAACTTGTGATCCCAAGTATTACAAGTGGACTCAGTGGGCCTTTACGGAAATGTTTAAGCATTATTACGACACTGATTCGGATAAGGCCGAGCCTATTTCTAAACTTGAAGCTCATCTTGAGAGCAAGGGAACTGAAGGGCTTAATGCTTGGGGCTCCAATGAACTTTCCCTCTCGGCAGATGAGTGGAAGGCGATGGATGCCAATCAAAGAGAAGAGGTCCTGCAAAACTATCGCATCGCTTACCTTGATGAAGTACCGGTCAATTGGTGTCCTGCTCTTGGAACAGTTCTGGCCAATGATGAAGTGAAAGATGGTCTTAGTGAGCGTGGGGGTCACCCTGTTGAGCAAAAGGTGATGAAGCAGTGGTGCTTAAGAGTTTCTGCCTATTCCCAGCGTTTGTTAGACCGCCTCGATGATCTAGAGTGGTCTGATTCTATGAAAGAGATTCAGCGCAATTGGATTGGCCGTTCTGAAGGGGCTCAAGTTCACTTTAAAGTTAAAGAGCATGACTTTGGTTTTGATATTTTTACCACACGTCCTGATACGATGTTTGGGGTGACCTTTATGGTTTTAGCCCCAGAGTCAGACTATGTGGCTCAAGTCACCAGTGACGATCAAAAAGGCACTGTTGAAAAGTATCTTGAAGATTGTAAGAAGAAATCCCAGCGTGACCGTATGATGGAAACAAAGACCATGACGGGCGTTTTCACGGGAGCTTATTGTGTTCATCCTTTTACAGGAAAAGAAATTCCTATCTGGGTTGGGGACTATGTTCTCGGCGGTTATGGAACTGGCGCGATTATGGCCGTACCTGCCCACGATAGTCGTGACCATGCCTTTGCCAAAACCTTCGACCTGCCCATTATTCCAGTGATTGAAGGTGAGGGCGCAGAAAATGTTCAGGAAGAATCTTATGATGCCAAAAGTGGCAAGTGCATCAACTCTGATTTCCTCAATGGCCTAGAAGTCAAAGACGCCATTAAGAAAATGAATGATGAGGTTGAAAAACGTGGTCTTGGTATTAAGAAAATAAATTATCGCTTAAGAGATGCCATCTTTTCTCGTCAGCGTTATTGGGGCGAGCCCTTTCCCGTTTATTATAAAGAGGGGCGTCCACAAATGTTGGATGTTAAAGACCTACCGTTAGAACTTCCTGAGGTTGATAAGTACCTTCCTACCGAAGATGGTGAACCGCCTCTAGGACGGGCCACAGGTTGGCAAACAGAAGAAGGCCATCCTTATGAGCTTTCCACCATGCCTGGTTTTGCGGGATCAAGTGCTTACTTTCTCCGTTATATGGACCCACACAATGATGAAGCTCTTGTTTCTAAAGAGGCCAATAGTTATTGGAAGAATGTAGACCTCTATGTGGGGGGGCCAGAGCACGGCACCGGTCACCTGATCTACTCAAGGTTTTGGAATAAGTTTCTCTATGACCTTGGAGTTATCTGTGAAGATGAGCCCTTTAAGAAGATGGTCAACCAAGGCATGATTCAAGGGCGCTCAAACTTTGTTTACCGTCTTAAGGACGATCAAAAGACCTTCGTCTCAGAAGGTTTAAAAGATAAGTACGACACTCAAGCGATTCATGTGGATGTGAATATTGTTTCTAACGATATCCTTGATGTAGAAGCTTTTAAGAATTGGCGTCCTGAGTTTAAAGACGCCAAGTTTATCCTTGAAGAAGAAGGGGGCGAGCAGATTTATAAATGTGGTTGGGCCATCGAGAAGATGAGTAAGTCCAAATACAATGTGGTGAACCCCGACCTCATTGCCGAAAAGTATGGTTCAGATACTCTTCGCCTCTACGAAATGTTCTTAGGGCCTCTTGAGCAGTCAAAGCCTTGGAATACCAATGGTATTGAAGGGGTTTTTCGCTTTATGGTGAAAATGTGGAACCTCTTTCATAAAGGTGATGACGTCAACCTCTCTGATGATAAAGCAACCCCAGAAGAGCTTAAGGTGCTTCACACCTGTCTCAAGAAAGTCACTGAGGATATTGAAAACTTTTCTTTTAACACTTCCGTTGCGGCCTTTATGATTGCTGTTAATGACCTTAGTAAGCTTAAGTGTAATAAGCGTGAAGTTCTTGAACCCCTTGTGATTGCTCTGTCTCCCTTTGCTCCCCATACGGCAGAAGAGCTTTGGAGCATTCTCGGTCATAGTGAATCGGTGGCAAAAGCCAGTTGGGTGGATGCCAATGAAAGTTACTTGGTTGAGAGTAATTTCAATTATCCGGTTTCATTTAATGGCAAAATGCGCTTTCTTCTTGAGCTACCCATTGACATGAGTAAGGATGAGGTTGAAAAAGCAGTGCTTGAAAATGAGAAATCTCAAAAATGGCTTGAAGGGAAGTCAGTCAAGAAGGTGATTGTTGTCCCTAAAAAGATCGTCAACATCGTGGTTGGCTAGGGCTTACTTGTTATTGCGCCCTAGCTGCGTTTCCTGATGGGTCTGGGACGTGGATGAAAGTATTATTGTAGTCACCTAAGTTTCTTAGAGCTCCTACTGAGTCTCGCGGTCCACTATTGATACTGGTATCCGCACCTACTGCTCTGTCATTAGCAGATACTGTATTAAAAGCTGCCTGACAGGTAGATGGTTGTTCAGGTTGAATGGTGGGCGTACAGCGACCGGCATCGATCGCGGCCTTAAAACGCCGGTAGGCGTCTCCGTGTTCCATATGGGCCGCCCAGAAGCTGGCCTTATGGCCTTCACAATTAAAGAGTCTATCTCCTTGTGAGCTGAGACCTCTTGGTGTGTAGCCCGGACAAGATTTGGCGATGGCATGCCAGTACTCATTGGTGTTTCGGCAAGTTCCTGGCTCACTAGGCGAACCACTCCATTCGTAAGTACAGCGCGCATAAGGTGGGCTTGATTCAGGGAATTCTTCAGAAATACACTGTTTGAATTTTTCACAAGAGGCGTACTCATCAATTTGTTGAGTACAAGAGGTTCTGAGCCCCTGACATTTGCCAAGCCCCATACAGGCAGCCGATTCTTTATTTCGGGCAGCATTGTATTCCGACTCTAAAGTGTAGCAAGAGGTTTGGGCATAACTCATTTCACTTGAGAGCAGCAGCAAAGAACAACTTTTGAACAGGCACGTTTCCTCCAGAATTACGTTATGTTCATGTACTTTATCGGCCATATGTGCTGCGTCTTAAAGAAAAGTTTATCAAAAGAATTAAGATTACTTTAAAGTGCTTAAGAAGCATGTGATTTCATATTCTTAATTACTCTAAACCCCTATTGTTTTACGGAAAACTTGACCTCTAAACTAGCAACAATTGTGGTCAAGAGTCATTTCTAAGTCAATGAATTTACTTGTACTTTGAGTGTTGTCACAAGGGTGGAGTTGAGTAAGACTGTAGCCACACGGCCAATAGGTCACCTTTAATCCACTTTTAAGGAGAGGATTTGTGAGTGTTGAAGATAAAGAAAGATTAGAAGAGGAACTCAAAAAAAGAGTTCTTGAAAATATGAGAGGTTCAGAGGAGCTTGCAGAGTTTTTTAGTGAGACACTGAGAAATTTTAGTTATCGCTATATTGAGAGTGATAGCACTGGTGAGGCTCTTCCTAATTGGAGTGATGAAAAAACTCTCGTTATTGAAGTTGATGAGCCCACTTTGGCCAATGCTCTAAAGACAGATAATCCAACAACACGTAAAGGCCTTATAGACCTCGCCAAATCGTTCTCTAAAAAGGATGAGCCTTGTGTGCGCTATCGTTTGGGAGTTGTCCTTAAGAATATCAATAATCAAGGCGGAGGGACTTTCCAAATTTTTGCTGAAACTAATTGGGACTTTCCAAGTTTTCAAGATGGCGCCAAGAAAAACGCCAAAGCTAAAGAACTGAATTTTGATGATGCCCTAGAGCTAAGAAATAACTTTGCTCGCCACCTTGAAGAGGTTTGTGTCGTTCTTTAATTTACTTACCTATGAAGAATGAGCTTAAGCTCGCTAAAGGGACGATGATTCTGCCTGAGGTCTTGGCATGATCTGAGAAGGTCTTCTAAGTCGAGGCCACAGTAGATTTGATGATTCTTTGCAATAGGTGCAAGCAATTCATCCGCGCGATCAAGATGACCAGTGCTGACTTCTTCTTGGCTTAAGTTAATTTTTACTCCACCTGCGGCCAACTTTATTAGGCCTTTAAGAAAGTCGGCGAGTTCTCCCTTTCTGCCAGCTTCGTTCCAAAGGGCCTCCCACCACACGTGGCTCTCCCAAAAATAACCATAATTAAAGAGGTCAATACCATAGAGGTAGTCCTCATTGGCGAAGGGCTCTTCAGGCCTAAGAGGTGCCACTTCAACTTCCTGTCCTTCCATGTGACCCCCTGGCTTTTCAGGATGGGGATTTTTCCCTGGAATAAAGGCGTAAGGGGGGAGTGGACGTATGCTTAAATATCGTGGAATATCCATAGGCAAAGTATAAGGAAATTCAACCCTTATGGTCACTATAGAATTTTCATACGGGCCGTACGATGAGGATGGATTTTGCTATTATTGCTTTGCGTTATCTTGAGAAATTAAGGAACCCTAGGTCCATGAAAAAAGCCCAACTTATTACCTTTTTGAGCCTACTTATCACATCTGTCTCGGCTTCCTTTGGCCCATGGCCTCATCCCTATTTTAAAGACGGTGGCCTTCTTAGTTGCACTGAAGGGAGGTCTTGTGTGGCTCCAGGATTTGATGATATCGAGGCCTTAAAAAATGACTGGGTCACACACGAGGGTGTGCGTTTAGAACGTATTAACCGCCTTGAAACATTAGCGCGTGCCTCTGCTGAGAAAATTCTTGAGATTGCTCAGGTCGAGCTTCAAGAAAATGAGAATAGTGTCTTTGGTCAAATCTACATGGATTACGGTTCACGCTTATTAACCAATATAGGTGAAAAGGAAATCGAGTCCATGAGGTTATGGGTTTCTCAATCTTCTCCAATGTTCTTAAAAATTAGAGAACTCGAGGCCAAACTCATCGAGTGGCAAAATCAAATCGATGCTCAAGAAGACCCCGAGTTACACCAGGGCCTCATCCTTTTGAGAAATGAAAAATACAAAGAATGGCTGGAAACAAATGAATTTCAAGAGATCATCACAAAAATGGACGAACTTCAAAAACAGGTTTTTCCTAAGAAAGATGATGATAGTGATGAAGGGCGTATTGTTGACGGGCTCATGAATCTTTCTTTTGAATTGGGTTCTTACCTTGATTATGAATCATGTCCATTGAAAGTTGAAAAGAAGATCTCGTCTTACCTCGGAAAAGTTCAGTTTAGCCAGACACATCGTAAAGCTGGCGAGCTTGATCCAGTTAAAGACCAAGATTACATTCGTTTCATTTTTGTCGGAAAAGGCTTTGGTCAGCCCTTAAAGGTGATCTGTGATAAGGGTGGTCTTCTTTCTCGTGTTAGGGCCAAGTACAAGAATCATGTACTTAAAATTAAGTATAAGACTAAGAATGGCAGGGATAGTGTGACTGAGTACCGTCTTCCTAAGAAATCAGAAGTCCTCTCTGAACTCAAATAGAAATTCCAAACTCAAGAAAATTTGTTCTCCACGCCACTACAGGTTAAAATATCTGTATAGGGAGAGTGGTTCATGGAAAAGAGATATTACATCATACTGATTGTTTTCTTTGGTCTTGGCCTTAAGACGCATGCAGAGGTTGAATCTGATCAATTGAATAAGGACTTTATTCGAATTGAAAGAGAGTCAAAGAAGAGCACCGGGTATTACTTTGGACTTAAAGAGAAGGACCGCTTTAAAAGATATGAGATAAAAGGTTGTCAGTTCCTCTACGAAAAAGGTTTGAGCGAACACCCCAAAGATAATAGAGAAATTGCTTACGAAAGATTTATGGTGAGCTTTTCTGGAGTTGATAAAAAAGGAGTAAGTTCCTTTGATTCTGTTCTCTATGGCCACTCCCACTACACAGCTCAGTTTAAAAGATTAGATTTCTCAAAGAGTTTTTCTTTTAAACCTTTTAAGAGAGTGGACTCTAATGAAAAGGATCAGCTAGGCCAGGTTAAGGCCACGCGCAATGAAAGTGGTGAGCTCTTTTTGACCTTTCGTCATCAAGAAGTCTTTGACTCTGCCAACAGCTCATTCTTTGAAAAGGGAGAGCAGAGAAACTACGAAGTAAAGGTACACTTCTCACGCTTTGACCCCAAACTAATAAAGCTGGCCCATATTACGGTGGAAACCTACAAAACCATCAATGGAAAAAAACGAAAGAAGATCGTTGATGTTTCTTGCAATGACTTTGTGGTGCCGGAAGTTTAGTACGTCTATTTGGACTTGAGGTGACCTTCAATTTCATCAATGAGTTGACGCATGGAAAGAGGCTTAAAGAGGGCCTTCGTAACGCCAATCTCTTCAAAAATCTTATCCTCTTCATTTGAAGCAAAGCCAGTCAAAATCAGAATAGGCACTTGGGAATCAATTTCTCTAACCTTCTTTGTGAGTTCTATCCCGCTCATGTGGGGCATACTCTTATCTGTGAGGATGAGGTCGATCTCTTGATGATGGCCACGGTAGTGGTCTAAGGCCTTGCCGGGATGACTGAAGATCGTGACATCAAAACCCATTTTCTCAAGGGCCATTTGGGTCATTTTAAGTGTGACGGCTTCATCGTCGACGACAAGAAGTCTTGGCTTTTTAGAAGTTTGGTCTTGACTCACTGAGTTGTTCTCACTTTGTTTGAAAGCTTTTTATAATCTTAATGGCTTCACTTTGGCAAAAGAGGCAAAATATCTTACATTCTCCTCATATTATTTGCCTATTTTAGAGGGGTCCAAACGTGCTCGATATTAAGTTTATTCGCGATAATACTGACTTAGTTAAGAAAGCTGTAGAGCTCAAAAATCTATCGCTCTCCATCGATGATCTTTTAAAGATTGATAATGACCTCCTTGAAAAAAAGCGTATTCAACAGGCCCTTCAAGAGAAGCGAAATGCTCACTCAAAGAAAATCCCTAAGGCTTCGGCCGAAGAGAGACCTGCCTTAATTGAAGAAGGGCGTAAAATAGGTCAAGACCTTGATGCACTTAAACCTGAGGTAAGTTCACTTGAAGAGCAACTTAAAGAAATGCTCTACCGTGTTCCTAATATTCCAGCGGAAGATGCCCCTGTAGGAAAGGATGAAAACGACAATGTAGAAATTGAAAAGGGTGGAGAGCTTCCCAACTTTTCTTTTAAACCTCGTGATCATGTTGAAATTTTGGAACTCAATAATTGGGCTGAATTTGAAAAAATTGGCAAGGTTTGTGGATCACGTTCATACAGTTTGAGAAATGAGATGGTCTTGTTGGAAATGGCCACTCACCGCATGGCCCTCGAAAAGCTCAAGGCCAAAGGATTTAATCTTGTTTCGACGCCAGCTCTGGCCAGAGAGCATGCCCTGGTTGGAACTGGCCACTTTCCTGAAGGACGTGATCAGGTTTACTACTTACCTGAGGATGACCTCTACTTGTCAGGAACGGCCGAAGTGCAACCCAATAGCCTCCACGGCGGAGATATTCGAAAAGAAGAAGATCTTCCCATTCTTTATGCGGGTTTTAGCCCTTGCTTTAGAAGAGAAGCGGGCAGTTACGGGCGAGACGTGAGAGGACTCATTCGTGTGCATCAATTTATGAAAGTTGAACAATATGTCATCTGTAAGAATGATCCCGAGGAAAGCCGAAAATGGCATCAGGCCTTACTTGAAACTTCCCTTGAGATTGTCAAAGACCTCGAGCTTCCTTATCGCGTTGTTGAGTGTTGTACGGGAGATATGGGCACGGGCAAAGTGAAAATGTTTGATGTGGAATGCTGGGTTCCTAGTGAAGAAAAATATCGCGAGACCCACTCTTGTTCAGCTCTTCACGAGTGGCAAGCGAGAAGAACAAATACTCGCTATCGTGATAAAGAGGGTCAAGTTCACCATGTCCATACTCTCAATAATACGGCGATTGCCACCCCCAGAATTTTGGTGAGTATTCTTGAAAATCACCAAAATGAGGATGGGAGCATCAATCTACCCAAGGCCCTGCGCCCTTTTATGGGAGGACTTGAAAAAATCAAAGGCTAAGTCTCTGTTTTTACTCGAGTTACCTTGATCGGCTTTTCTCAGGCCCACTCTTCTTTTTACCGATAATTATCCTGATGGATATGAGTTTGTGGAAGAGCGTGCGCAGGTCTTCGTTCCTATTTATTAGTGTAAGCTTTCTTCTTATTGGGGGAGTTGGTCTTTACCTTCTCGAAAAAGTTGAAGGCGAGGAATCTCTCAATGAGCAGGCCGCTCGAGAAATACATGAACTCAATCAAGAGCTCCTTTCTGGTCAGATTATTATGACTAGGCTTCGGGCCATTAATAAGGCCAAGTCACCTACACCAGAGTTTAGGCAGCAGTGGAATGAATATTTGCCTCGCTATAACGAGCGCATAGAAAACCTCTTTAAAAACCCTTCTCGTGGAATCTTTGGTTCTCTCAATTTAAGTTCTGCCCTTTATTCAAACCAATGGCATCTCGATGAAACTCTTAAGCATGATATTAAGCTTAAGAAAACACTCCTTCAAAAGGTGGGGAGCCCCAATTATCAAAACTTTAAAAACCTCTTTAAAGATGTTGAGCGCTATACCCATAGGACGCTGGATCAAATTAAACCTTTTAAGAATGAGTTACTAAGTAATATCAAATACCTGCAGCAGGTGAAGTCCATCATTATCTCAGGTATTTCTTTTCTCTTCTTAAGTTTGTTGGCCTCCATCTATTTCATTATTTTCAAGCCTTGGCGCCAAAGTTATAGAGACCTTGAAAATGAAAAGCTCGTTCTTCAAGACGTTCTCAGGGAAAGTGAATTGCGAGGTAATACCTTTTCTTGGGAGGTAAACTACGACACCAAGGTAGTGAAGAGATCAAATCAGCTTCATGGCATTTTTGAGGTTGAAGATGAAAGCGATGATTTTCTCATTTATGATGAGATCTCTCTTCTTAAAGAAGAATATCAAATGGCCTTCTCAAGTGCCATTGACTCTTGTGCTCTTAAAGGAGACCTTCTCGATATTCAAGTGTGCTTACAGGCAAAGAATAAGAAACTCTACTGGTTTCATTACTATGCCAGAAGGGTTGTCCAGGGGAAGACCACTTTTATCAAGGGAACAGTAAAGGATATCTCTCATCAAAAGCTCGCTGAAACTCGCTTTCAAAAGATTTTTAATGTTTATGAAACACCTTGCCTTATCTTTGGTGAGGGACAAATTCGTGCAATGAACCAATCGGCCCTTGAGTTCCTAGGGGTTCACAGTATGGATGAACTTGATAAACTTCATCCAGCGATTCTCTTTCCTCTCTATCAAATGGACGGTAATTCCTCCCTTGATAAACTCAAGTCGACACTAGTAGAAGTGCGAAATGGAAAAGAGGTCAGTGAAGATTGGAGTTTTCAAACACGAAATAAGAGGGACGTGGTTGGGAGAACAACAATTATTCATTTACCCTATACAGATTCTGAGCTCTTTTTGATGATCATCAATGATGACACTCAAAAAGTTGATTTTGAGAGGCGTTTGGTGGATGCCAATAGAAGGGCCCTTCAGGCGAGACGACTCAAGCTTGAATATGTCACCCAAGTCGGCATTATTTTACAGGACCTGACAAAAGTTCTTAAAGAAGAGCTCAAGACAAATGAAGGTCATGACCTTGGTCATAAAGAAAAGATCGCCAAAATTCAGGCAGAGGTTGATGAACTTTGGCAAGAAAACCTCACTCAGAGTATGGATGAGACTTCAAATATTAATTTAACAAATCTCGATGACCTTACGGAAAGTCTCTATGGTCGCTGGCGAGAAATGGCCCAAGAGCATAATTGCCAATTTAGTTTTTTAGAGCCTCAGTTTAAAGAGCGCTACTTCTGGTTGGATTCTGCTAATTTGCGTCTCGCCATGATGGCCGTTGTTGAGGCCGCCATAAAAGAATCCCCAGAGAAACAAGTGAGCCTCTCTCTCAATACTGATTTTAAAAATGGTCGTCATGGAAAGCTTCGCTTTCTTGTTCAAACCAATAACCCCAACTGGCCGGGAGAAAACTGGCGCAAACTTGTTGTTGGCCATCGGGAGGATCGTGAGGGTGCCTTTAACAAACCCCTGAGTTTGGCAAACTTCTTCAATATTATTGAAATTCTCCAAGGGGAGACTTTCTTTGAACGCAATGGAGATGATAGTTTAGTCGGCTTTGAATTCTCGGTTGAAAGGGCGATTGGTTTGACCTCAGAGGATATTCAGCGTACTTATCACGGTCAAGTTGAAGGACAGCAGAGCTTCTCTATTTCTGCCTCTGATATTTGGTCTCATTTCGGTGGCGACTGGGATGTGATTGAAAACACCATTAAAGACTTCTTAGATTACTATCCCTCTGCTATTGCGGATCTGATTTATTATTTGAGGGCGAAAAACTCTCAAGGTCTTGTAGACACAGCTACAGACCTTTATGGCGTTCTTTCTCATTTTCCTTTCTTTAATTCAATTGAAAGAATTATTCGCATTCAAAAGTATAGCCGTTATTTAAAGTTTGAGCATGTGGAAGATGAAATTGAGGCCCTCTCTTATGACCTCAACCTCTTTTCAAGAGCGCTTCAAGACTTCCTTCCTGAGGAGAGAAGGGTCGCCTAACATGGAACCTCTCTATATATCGCACTTCTCATTTGTAAAGCGATAACCGAGTTTCGCTAGCCTCTTGCTCTCGATAAGCTTTCCCTTCTTATCTTCTGTAGGGAATTTCCCTAATGAGAGACCCAAACTTGCTGCTTGAAGGTTATAGAACTCCTCCTTACTGGGATGGTAAGGAGAAACTGCATGGAGGATGCCCTTAAGGTTCTTTGCTATCCCAAGGGAAATGATACGAACGAGGTCTTCTTTGTGGATGACATTGACCGGAATATTGCCAATGGGGAGTTGGTCTTTGTTGGCCAAATACTTGGCAGGAGTTCTATCCTGTCCAATTTGTCCGGCTGAGCGGATGATAAGGCCTTGAGGAAAATTTCGTGAGAAATCCTTTTCCACTTTATAGAGCTGGCCGGCCCTTTCACCTTGTGTAAGGGGGACAGTCTCCTCACTACAAGTTCCTTCATTCATCTCAAAAACAGAAGTCGTGCTAATGAGGACAACCCTTTTTTCATCATTGAGTTGTCTGCCAAGGCCCGCAATGAGCGCAGAGTAGTTCCCTACATCCCTTGAGGGAGGGAGAGTGACAATGATCACTTCGGCCTCTTTCATCTTCTCTGGTAGTTCTTGGGTGTCGGTCTTGAGTTCAAAGGGGTGACTAATTCCCCTACCACTTCGGCTATAAAAGCTCTTAAAGTCCTCTAATTCTTGCTCTTGCCAAAATTGATGGAGGGCTTGACCTAACCAGCCAAAACCTAAAACACTTATTGAAGTTTTTTTGAGTTCCTCGTAATCCATCATTTAAAAGTCAAAAGAAGGGAGCTCCACTTTTAAGAGAGTCTCCAAGTTAAACTTTAGCCTCAGGGCCTGGTCTTGATACTGGGCCCTTTCGGGGGCGGTGATAATTGAGTTAAGCGCCCCCTCCATCAAAGCTCTGACACCAAAGACATTGATACGTAATTCTTCCATGGAGCGGTAGCGTAAGCTTTCAAGAAAGATACGCTCCCACTCTCTATTGCTATAGATTTCGAAGTTCTGTGTATTTTGCCTGAGGTGATGAGACTTTTCTTTGAGATGAGGAATAAGCGTGATCATTTCGGAGACTTCATCATTAAAGAGGTACCACTTAAAGTGAGCACCAATCATATCTCTTAGCTTTATCTCAAAACTGTCCTCATCTTTGAGGTGAGAATTAATAAAGTATTCACCCATTTTAAAAATAAAAAAGAGGATGTCTTCTAAAATGCGCTCCTTACTTTCGTAATGGTAGAGAACAAGGGGCTTTGAAATACCAGTTTGAGTTGAGATTTCGGTAACGCTAAGGTTTTGGAGACCTTGGTTGTGAATAACTTTTAAGGCGGTTTCTAGAATTTGGTACTTTTTGGGGCTCAGCTTCTTAGAACCCTCCATGCCCCCTAGCGCTTGCCAGTCAATTTTGTAATTAATGCGCATAGTTATCTGGCCTTTAGAGCGTTGAAACCTATTCTCTTTGATTAAACATTGTTAAAATTCTCTAATAAGAAAATGACACCGTAAAGCCCCCTAATTTGAGGAGAAGCTCTGTGAGTAACGATCGAAAATTAAAGAAGGCCAAAAAAAGAGAAGAGAAGATCAAGAAGCGCAAGATGCTCGAGCAGGCCAAGGCCGCGGAAGGAGCCTCTGATGCTGAGAAGAATAGTGGTCGTCTCCAACTCATTGTATTTTTTGGCGTTGCTATTCTGGGTGCAATTTTCATTATCATTGCCAATAGCTAAATCACCCTCTCCTTAGGAACCACATCATGCAAAGATCTATGCAGCCTGGTCAGCGCTTTATGAGCGAGACAGAACCTGAATTAGGTTTGGGAATCATTGCTGAAGTTGCCGATAAGCAAGTTAAAGTTTTCTTTGGCGCGAGTGAAACTGAAAGGGTCTATGGTCTTCAAAGTGCACCTTTAAAGAGAGTTCACTTTGAAAGTGGAGATGTGATTAAGAATAGAGATGGTCAGATCATGACTATTGCTAAGGTTGAGCATCTCGATGGCTTCTATCATTACTATGATGAAGAGGAAGGGCGTTGGCATGAAAGTGAGTTAAATGATCACCTTGCTTTTAATAAACCCGAAGAAAAACTCTTTAATGGTCATGTAGATTCAGAGGCCTTCTTTAATTTACGTCTCAAGACCTTGGAAAATTTAAGATGGTGGGAAACGTCGCCAGTTAAAGGACTATTTGGTGGGCGTATCAGTCTCATCCCCCACCAATTCTATATTGCGACGAAGGTTCTCGAGAGGCATGCTCCGCGAGTTCTGTTGGCCGATGAAGTAGGCCTAGGGAAAACGATTGAAGCAGGTTTGATCATTCATCAATTGGTCAGCACGAATAGGGCCCAACGAGTTCTCGTTGTGGTGCCGGACTCCCTTGTTTACCAATGGTTCTTTGAAATGCATCGTAAGTTTCAACTAGGCTTTGCCGCTATTAATCAGGAGACTCCCCCAGAGCCGGGGGAAAATCCTTTCTTGACCAATGAAAGGGTGATTGTTTCTCTTGGTTTGATTAAAGGCTCTGAAATGGCCCAGCAGATGTTGGCCGAAGCTGACTTTGATATGGTGGTCATTGATGAGGCCCATCAGTATAAGAAGGAAGAAGGATCTTTTGAATATGGCCTTCTTGAAGACCTAACGGCACGAATAGCTTCAGTTCTCTTATTAACAGCGACTCCTGAGCAGCTTGGTATGGAAGGTCATTTCGATCGCCTTCGTCTTCTTGATCCTGATCGTTACAATGACTTTGAGTCTTTTAAGAAAGAAGTGGCTTCTTATGAAATGGTGGCCCAGGCCGTAAAGAATCTTCTTGATGATCACCTCGAACAATCTGATGTTAATAATCTCAAAGGTTGGCTGTCCGCTGAAAACTTTGACAAGGTCTTTTCAGGAAATCTTACTGAAGAGGATAAGAAGAATATTGTGCGCGAGCTGATTGATCGGCATGGTACGGGAAGAGTCTTCTTTAGAAATACACGTCAGGCCATGCGAAAGGAGTATGACTTCTTTCCCAAAAGAATCCTTCACGGTCTTCCTTTAAAGGTAAAAGAGAGTGAAGGTCCTCATCTTGGTTTTGAAGAGAAGGCCAGCTGGCTTGTTGAGTTCCTCAAACAAACAAGTGAGAAGGTGCTGTTGATTTGCCACTCCAAGGCGCAAATTGTGGCCCTTGAGAAGTTTATTAAGGCCCATGATTCCCAGATTAAGTCGGCCCTCTTCCATTCAGGTCTTTCCCTTATGGCCAGAGATCGTCAGGCCGCTTTCTTTGCGGACGACCAAGGGGCGCAAATCCTTCTTTGTACTGAAATTGGTTCAGAAGGACGAAATTTTGAATTTGCCCATCATCTGGTTCTCTTTGATCTCCCCAAGAAGCCAGATCTTCTTGAGCAAAGAATTGGCCGCCTCGATCGAATAGGCCAAAAAGCAGATATTCACATCCATGTACCCTATGCTGAGAAAACGGCTGAAGAGCTGCTCTTTCAAATATATGATCAAGGTCTCGATAGCTTTCGTCGTTTCAACTCTGTCGGAACTCCTGTCTTCGTTCATTTTAGTGGCGAGATACATGAAGTGCTCGAGGGGGAAGCTCAGCTTAGCACTGATTTAATTGATCGAGTTAAAAACTATCGACTTGAGCTTGAAAAGCAATTGGAAGAAAGTCGAGATCTTCTGATCGAGCTCAACTCCTTTAATCCTGATGAGGGTCATAAAATCATTCGCACTATTCGTGAAAGTGAATCAAAGGGGCTACTCAAGGATTATATGGAGCAGTGCTTTGATTGCTTTGGTGTTGATGTTGAAGAAATTAATGAGGTCGCTACCTTTATTAAACCCAATGATAATATGTTCATACCCCACTTCCCTCATCTCCAGGCCGAAGGGCAGTCCTTAACATTTGATAGAAGGGAAGCCCTTGATCGTGAAGATTATCAGTTCATTAATTGGGATCACCCAATGGTGCGAGAGATCTCGAACCTCATCTTATCTGAGAGTTACGGCAATATGACCTTGGCGACTCGTAAGAGTGGGGCAGGCAAGAAATCTTTTGTTGAGGCCTTCTTTGTTACCGATTGCCCAGCTCCCGACTTTCTTGATACCAAGCGTTTCTTTCCTCCAACTCTCATCCGAGTTCTTATTGATAAGGAAGGGGAGGACTTTGCGGATAAATGGGATAAGGACACTCTTGATAGTAAGCTTACCGGCTTTGATCGTGCTCTTCTTGATAAGGCGATGAAAATACCTCGTCCCATGATGAAGGACCTCATTAAAAAGTGTGAAGGTCGTGCATGGGAGAAAGCTGAAGATATAGTGGAAAGACAAAGACTTGCCATGGTTGAGCATATGGAAGGGGAGATTGAAAGGCTTGCCTCTTTGGCCAAGGTGAATCCTGCTATTTCTGAAGAAGAGGTTGATTTAATGAGGGCCTTAAAGAAAGCAATGTATGATAGCTCAAAAGAAGTGCGTATTCGCCTTGAGGCTATCCGTCTTATTCTTTAGTTCATGAATCTATTGAGATTCTTTTTATTCTTTTGACTCTTTGACCATGGGGACTTTAAGAAAACGCTTGAGATCTCCTTCATTAAAACATTCCATGACCCTGTCACCGAACATCTTCTTTAGACGTCTTTCGTTGCCTTTAAGCATGAGATCACCCATCGCTCTTTTACAGAGGTCAGGATTATACTCAAGCTCAGACTCCTTGGCCTGACAGTGTTCTTTGTAGAGTTCAGCGGGGCGAGGGAGACCTCGATAATATTTCATGGCAAGGCCATCACAGTCTTTTATGAGCTCTTCATCACTTTGAGAATTACAGCCCCAAAAAAATAAGCTTAGAAAGAGTAAACTCATCCCTGGTAATAATGACACTTTCATAAAAGTCCCTCTTCTTTTAGAACCAATTCAAATCTCTGAATAAGTTCAAGATTGTAACGACCAATATAATCGAGTTGGAACATCTTATAGATTTCTTCAGGGCTTTGCTTGGTTGAGATAAGAACTTTATCAAAAGCATTACACAAGCTAAGACATTCTTGAGCAGGAGTCAGTTTTGTGAGTTTGTGTGGCCCCATGCCGCCCAGGTCTTCTTCGTGATAGGTGATGAGCTCTTCAACTCGTTTACTGATAAAGGGCTTGTCTGCCAGGACTTGAGCTGAATACTTCGTGTGTTGGCCATAGCGAAGGCGCTCATCTGGTGTGTAATCGATTGAGTTCTTCTCAAAGAGTTCGATATCTTCTTTAGGGAGTTTAGTGACTCCAATATCATGAATGAGGGCGGCGGTAGCAAGATCTTCAATCTCATCTTCAGGTAGGCGCTGGTGTTCGGCCAAGCGGGTGGCAAGGGCGCAGACATTCATGGAGTGTTTAATAATGAGATCACTTTCTTTACTCTTTTCTCCAAAGAGCCTCTTTAATGCATGGGGATTATTGCGAATGACTTGTCTTAAGCCTGAGGCCGCTTTTTGAGTCATGGAGTAATTTTCTTGAGTGGGGTTTTCACTCATATGTTCAATAGAGGTGGCAGCGACTCCTTCAACAACATCAATGCGCTCCTCTGTTGAAAGGCCATCTGAGTAGACAGCTTCATCGAGGGCCTTGTCCATGAATACAGTGACATTGTCGACTTGGTCTTTGGGAATGAAAAATTCCGCGTAATTTTGATGAATGAGTTTTTCTAATTTCTCTTCATCGATAATCGAGCCTTTTGGGGCGTAGCACAGGTAATGTTCCTTAAAGTAGATATAAAGATCAAAAGTGAGATCTTTATCTGCCTTAACTGTTGTGATGCGTAACGGAACAAAATTCATTATTTAAACTCGATGGTTGTAACCATTTTATCTGATTCCGTGAGTGGGGGAAGTGGGAAAACAACTTTAGTTTCAAATAGATAGGCTTATCTTGGTAAAGTTTTCTTTAAATATCGCACTAAACATGGTTTGTTAGTGGAAGCATACGGAGAATTCTTGAAGAGCGTTACTTTCTATTTTGATTTTTTGTCACCCTATTCTTACTTAGCTTGGACATGGTTGCGAGATAACCACGAATTGATCCGACAAAAGAGTCACTTCTTTATTAAGCCTGTCACCCTAGCTCCGCTTATTAAGGCCAATGAAACCAAAGGCCCTGCTGAAATTCCTAGCAAAAGAGAATATCTGATGAAGGATTGCTTGCGCTTTGCTTCATTACATAGCATCCCCTTTACACCACCACCTGCCTTACCCTTCAACTCCCTCTACGCCCTTCGCGTTTCTCTCTTTGAATGCTGTGCCAAAGATCAGGTGAAGGTCATTGACGGTCTCTACCGTGAAGCTTGGGAGCATGGTCATGACTTGGGTAATCCCGAAGTCGTTGAAAAGGTCCTTAACCAGCTTGGTTTACCAGGGGCACAATGGATCGAGAGAGTGGGTGATAAGGATTTACGTAAAGCATTGAAATCTGCTACTAAGGAAGCTATTGAAGCGGGAGTTTTTGGACTTCCGAGTTTTTTAGTCGACAATGGAGAGGAGCGTGAGCTTTTTTGGGGTAATGACTCAATCTCGTTTTTAAAGTTATATCTTGAAGATCGCGATCCCCTTAAAACATCACCCTACAAAGAACAATACAAGAAGTTTCAAGATTCCTATCTGGAACTGTCATAGCAAACGAAGGAAAATATTATGCAAGTAGAAGAAAAGAAAGTCGTTGGAATTCATTACAAACTCACCGACGACGATGGCAAGGTTTTGGACTCATCTGAAAATGCACAACCACTGATGTTCATTTTTGGTATTGGCATGCTGATTCCTGGCCTTGAGAAAGCTCTAGAGGGCAAGACAAAAGGAGATTCCCTTTCTGTCTCTATTAAGCCAGCTGATGCCTATGGAGAGCGCGATCCAGGTCTCACTCAAATGGTACCTAAAGATCAATTTGATGAGCCTGAAAAACTTCAGGTAGGAATGCAATTCCAAGTTGACACTGATCATGGTGCTCTCGTTGTGACTATTACTGAAGTAAATGATGACAACGTCAAGATTGATGGCAACCATCCTCTTGCAGGCGTTAACCTCAACTTTGATGTATCTGTTGAAGAAGTACGTGAAGCAACTCAAGAAGAGCTCGACCACGGCCACGTTCATGGACCAGGTGGTCACAGCCACGGCTAATTTAAAAAATTTTTTTAAAGTAAAGAAGGCTCCTCATAAGGAGCCTTTTTTATGCCCATTTGCCAAAACTCAAATGTCTTTTACACTTAACCTATGACTCTAGATCCCCAAAAGATTCAAACGCTTAAAGAAGTGATTAAAGAAAGTTTGCACAAAATTGAAAAAGATATCGGTGACCTCAAAGAGTCAGCAAAACCTGTGGCACCCGATAATGCTATAGGGCGCCTCAGTAGGATGGAGGCCATTGGTCAGAAGTCAGTAAAGGATGCTTCCCTTAGACGTGCTGAGATGCGTAGGCAAAAACTTTTGGAAACCCTTAAGAGAATTGATAAAGAAGATTATGGCGTTTGTGTAGAATGTGATGAGCCCATTGAGTGGGCCAGGCTTAAGAGTCTACCAGAGTCAGTCATATGTGTGAGCTGTCTCAAAGAAGCACAAGGAGAGTCTTAAAATGAAAACAGGTTTGATCTTATTTTCCCTTTTGGTTTTTTCGTCTCTGCAGGCAAAGGCCATGGATACCGTCGGCGAGGAAGTTCTTCTCGAAAGACTTGTTGAGCTCTCTTCTTATCAGTCCTTAGAAGGTTTAGTTGGAGATTCTATGAAGCAAAAGACCTTTATTATCAGCAATTGGGACCGTGTTTTTGAAAAGGGAGATCGTGAAAGTTTAGATCTTGCAAAAGAACAATTGTCTCAGGTCTCTTTGGCCTCTTTTGCTCTTCCTTTGAAACTTAAAGGACTCGTTTTAAAGAA
>JAUIBX010000022.1 GCA_030427595.1 Bacteriovoracia bacterium
ACGTCTGGAAACTTTTGGCTAAACTTACCGAGAAAGAGAGGCACAATATAGGGAGCCAGAGTGGGAATAATCCCTAAGCGAAAATCACCTCTTGGCTCAAGGGAACTTCCTTGGGCCAAAGCGTAAAGCTTCTTGTGCTCTTTTAAAGTCAGACGGGCCTGATCAATAATGGCCTGTCCTTCTTCTGTCACCATAATGGGCTTTTGGGAGCGGTCAAAGATTACGAGATCCAGCTCTTCTTCTACTTTTTGAATCTGAGTGGAAAGACTCGGCTGAGAAACATGACATTTCTCCGCTGCTCTTCCAAAGTGTTTCTCTTCTTCAACAGCAACAAGGTATTGCAGCTGGGTGATCGTAGGCATGATCGCTCCTAAAGTATGCCCAAAGGCCTTAAGACACTAAACTTCTTAACATCCAAGCTGTCTTTTCATGATACTCAATACGAGCACCAAGGAGACTATTGGTCCCTTCATCATTGGCACCTTCAAGCATGGGAAGAATCTCTTTTGCTGTACGAACAATTTGCTCATGATCTGCAAGAAGATTCTTGATCATCTCTTCAGCGGGAGTATTTTCTGAAGAGTCTTCTTTCACACGAGAAATTTCAGCGAACTCCGTGTAAGAGCCGGGGGCCTTAACACCCAGAACACGAATTCTCTCCGCTAGCTCATCAACGGCCAAGGCCATCGCCGTATATTGCTCCTCAAACATTAAGTGAAGAGTCTGAAACATAGGTCCAGTTACATTCCAGTGATATTTATGAGTTTTAAGATAGAGAGTATAACTTTCCGCTAAGAGACCACTGAGACCTTTGGCAATTTCAAGCCTCTTGTCTTCATTAATTCCTGTATTAAGTACGTTGCTCATCAAAAAATCCTTTTGTTGGAGTGATTAATAACTCAATTCATATTACTGTATTCTCACTATAATAGAATGATTAAAATCACATCAAGTAATAGGCTAGAACTATAGAAAAAACCCAATACCAACAAATTCAATAACTTAGAAATGGATCGAAAATGTCTAAGTTAATATTTTTAAAATGACTAAGAAGGTTGAGAAACCTTTTCGAGATAGTAGTCATAATTGCCTGGGTAAATCCTGACCTGACTCTTATCCACTTCATAGACCTTCTTTGTCAGCTCTCGCAGAAAGTGACGGTCGTGACTAACAAAGAGAATTGTCCCCTCAAATTTTTTAAGAGCATCCAATAAAACTTCACGTGATTGAATATCAAGGTGGTTGGTGGGCTCATCGAGAACAAGAAAGTTATTATTTTGAGAAAGCAGGGTCGCAAGTATCAGTCGACTCTTTTCCCCCCCTGACAGATGGCGCACTTTCTTCTTAACGTCATCGCCCCTAAAAAGGAAAGCGGCCAGAAGATTTCTCAAGTAGCCATCACTTGCTTCTGGTAGTGCGGCCTGTGCCTCTTCGAGGACAGAATTTTCAGGCCCTAGAACATCAAAGGAGTACTGACTAAAATAACCCACTTTGATACTTGGACCAATTTGCACTTCTCCGGCCGTTGGGTCTGTTTGACCACAAATAGTTTTAAGAAGTGTGGACTTACCTGCGCCATTAACACCGACAACAGCGAGTACGTCTTGCCGCTTTATCGTGGCATTAAGATTGGTAAAAACAACTTGCTCTCCCTCTTCCTTGGGCCATGATTTGGATAGGTCTTTCAGGATGACAACATCATCCCCTCCTCTTGGAGGTGTAGGAAATTCAAAGCGAACACTCTCCTCTTCTTTAGGGACTTCTACCATCTGAATCTTCTCTAGCTTCTTCACACGTGACTGCACCTGAGCGGCGTGAGAGGCACGAGCCTTAAAGCGTGCAATAAACTCCTGGTCCTTAGCAATACTATCTTGTTGCTTCTTGGCCTCAGAAATGAGCTGTTTTCGTCTTATATCTCTTTCTTTCTCGTAGAAGTCGTAATCTCCAGAATAGACAGTGACTCTCTTATGACAGACTTCTACAATCTTCTTACAGACACTATTCATAAACTCACGATCGTGAGTGGTCATAAAAATGGCGCCCTCATAATTCTTCAACCATTCCTCCAACCATAGGATTGTTTCCATATCGAGGTAGTTGGTAGGTTCATCCATAATGATGAGGTCTGGCTTCATCACGAGAACTTTCGCTAGGGCAATTCTCATTTTCCACCCACCAGAGAAAGCACCAACATCTTTGTGGTGATCCTCAGGTTTAATACCAAGACCTGTGAGAACTTCTTCTGCACGCGACTCAAGATCATAGCCTCCGCGCTTTTCAAACTCTGTTTGAACATCTCCCATCTTCTCTAGAATGGAGTTCATCTCCTCGGGGTCGAGATCGGGATCACAAAGCTTTGTTTCAAAGCTGGTCAGCTGTTCCTGGAGTTCTTTAACTTTTTCATCACCACTAAGGACAACCTCAAGAGCAGTGTGGCCTTTCATCTCTCCCACCGATTGGGAAAAGTAGGCCAAGCGCAGTTTTTCAGGAAAGCTGATTTGGCCCTCGTAGGATTTGTCTTCGCCAATAATCATACGAAAGAGAGTGGTCTTACCCGTTCCATTTGGGCCGACCAGACCAACTTTTTCTCCGGGGTAGATTTGTAAATTAACATCGGAGTAAAGAAGTTCTCCCCCCTGCATCTTAGATAACTGGCTGATATTTAGCATTTTTATTTACCCCTGAACTTAGACAGGCACCCCTATCTGGCCTTTGCCTCTACAAAAAAAATAGAGATTTCCTATAATTAATGTCTATGAGAAATCGGATCTACCTTATCAATTTTGCCGAGAAAATCGAAGGCTTTAAAAGGGAGCTTCTACCCTTTGATATTCAATATCACGATCAAATCGAAGAATTTGTGCTGTGTTTGGCCTCGGCCATTTTTGTCTATGGAGCAACCGAACCTCAGAAAAATCAGGAGTACAACTTCTTTCAAAAGATCCATTTCATTAGTGATAATCAATTATTGGCCCTCTTTAAAGCACCCCATGTTTACCTGGAAAAAGTTGTGGGGATGAAAAGGCTGGTAAACCCACGCCAATTTGAGATCATTCCCGGCTCAGTTGTGCGCTCAAAGGTCGATACCAGACTGGGACCAGGTATTGTGAAAGAGGTTTCTTATGACAATGCCCTTGTCAGCTTTCCTAAGGCCAGTGATCTTTATCCAGAAAAAGAACTTGTTTGCCACCCTTCAACTCTTAGGGTGGTTACCCACATTAAGGAGGTTGCCACATGAGCGATCCAAAAAATATACAGAGCATACTCGACGCCCAAGGAATTCTCACAAATGAGGCCATGGAGAAGTTTGAAAAACTTGGCAATAGTGTTTCTTGTGAATGCCCGGCCCACTTGGTGCAACTCTTGCGCTCAGTTAAGGAGTTCACGGAATACCAAGAGAATTGCATCCGCGAAAAA
The DNA here is from genome assembly GCA_030427595.1 of Bacteriovoracia bacterium. Classification (GTDB taxonomy): domain Bacteria; phylum Bdellovibrionota; class Bacteriovoracia; order Bacteriovoracales; family Bacteriovoracaceae. Next base: position 3,418 of record JAUIBX010000022.1, read on the forward strand.
CCTAGTGATGAGTTGGTTCATAATTGGCTGAAATCCACTTCTTTAAATCTTGAGCACCTCCTATCGGGAACGATCATGAGCCTAGTGCGTATGGAAGGTTTAATTGACGAAAAGAATCAGATTGTCGATTAAAGCTGCCTGCGAATCTTTTGCCGATTCTCAGAAGATTCGCAGGGTAAAGTCCTAAAATAACTCAGTTTTCCGATACCTAGGTAAAGGAAAATTTATGAGTAAGAATCGCGAGTTAATTCTTGGCCTTGTGGAAAATGCTGGCAAGGTTATCGTTGGGAAAGAACAGGCCATTAAATACCTAGTGGCCACATGGCTGACAGAAGGTCATGCCCTCCTAGAAGATCTACCTGGTACAGGTAAAACAGTTTTGGCCAAAACCCTCAGTCGCCTCGTCAATGTGCCCATGGGACGCGTTCAATTTACTCCGGACCTCCTTCCCGCAGATATAACGGGCTCTTCCATTTACGACCAACAGACTCATCAATTTAAATTTGAAAAAGGACCACTCTTTTCAACTTTCTTCTTAGCAGACGAAATTAATAGGGCCACTCCAAGAACTCAATCTGCTCTTCTTGAGGCGATGGGAGAGCGTCAAGTCACCAGTGATCGTGAGACTCACCCCCTAGATAAGGCCTTCTTCGTCGTGGCCACTCAAAATCCGATCGAACATCACGGAACCTTTCCTCTACCAGAGGCCCAACTTGACCGCTTTGCCATCAGGCTTTCTCTCGGTCATATGAAGCCACAAGAAGAAATCAAAATGTTAAAAGATAGACTCATGGATGACCCTCTCGATAGAGTAAAGCCATTGATGGAAAGAAGTCAGTTTCTTGAAGCGCGCCAGGAAGTCAAAAAAGTTCAAATTCATGACAGCATCTATGATTATACAGTTAAAATCGTTGAACTCACCCGAAATAGTCCTGACCTAGAAGCTGGCTGTAGTCCCCGTGCCAGTCTTACTCTTCTCAAGATGGCCCAGGCCTTAAGTTTTATGAATGGTGAGGACTTTGTCAGACCAAAGACCATTTATGAGTTAACTCCCTTAGTTCTCGGTCATCGCATCCTCCTCTCTCAAGAAAGTCGCTTTTCTGGCATCACAGAGGATACCTTCATCAAAAAGCTCCTCTCGCGCATAAGTCCACCGACATCAAAATGAAGAAAGTTCTTCCCCCCACACTTAAGGAACTTTTCCAATATAGTCAGGACCTCGGAGACATCACTAAGTTTCATGAGGAAGTTAAAGTCTATAACCCCTTTACCTTTTACTTCTTCACCACCATTGCTCTCTTTATTGTCGGTATTGTCAGCAGAACAGCTTTAGTCTTGGCCCTCTCTATGGTGACGATGCTTCTCTACGAATACTTTAAGCTCAAAAAAATAGCCAAAGACATGGGACTAAAAAGAGATTGTCCACAACAGTCTAGAGAAAAAGAGAAAATTCCTTTTACCTATACCCTTATTAATGGCTCGTCCTTTAATCATCAACACTTTGCTATCGAAGAGTATTTTAGCGGTAGTGAGAAAGGAAGGCTCAAGCTTGAATCTCCTAATGAGCTTAAGGCCAATTCAATTACCCAAGTCAGACACTTTTATGATGCTAATGCCGGTATGGGCCAGCACCAGGCCAAGGAGCTCACCCTTACCCTCAAGGACCCCCTAGATCTTTTCAAATTTAAAGTTCTCAATCTAAAAGAAGACGTCATCGACATCTATCCGAAGATGGAATCAATCATTCCACTAGAGACTCCCTTTGATCCCTATTCCTATCACTTTGGAGAAAAAGATATTCCTCATCGAGGGGACTCTATTAATTTTCGTGGGGTACGCCAATATCGACCGGGGGATCCTATCCGCCACATCAATTGGCGCCAAAGCGCTAAGTATGGCGAAACGATTGTGAATATTTTTGAAAAAAATATTAATAAGACCTTAACGATTATAATCAATCGTGATGAAAGGCTTCACAGTGGACGGGGTGCCCTCTCTACCTTCGAGTACTGTAAAGACTTTGCCCTTGCCTTGGCCTCTCAGCATATCTCTAATGGCAATGAAGTTCGGGTTCTTACAAATGAATCCCACTCCCCTACAGGGAGCGGTCAATCCTTTATTAATCGATTGGAATTCTTTCTCTTTGAGTTGGAGCCTATTAGAGACCCCCAGGCCAATTTCTTTCTCAGGGATGTCACGAAGAAGCATTCCCAATGGTCTCAAAGAGATAATAGCTTAGTTTATATCACCCCCATTGTTCCCGGCCCTCTCTTTGAAAAGAATATGGAATATGCCTTGGACTATCATCTAAGAGGCCATCATCTTCAGGTCTTTTGGGTGAATGCTTTTCCCTTTCTCGACCAACAGCTCAAGTATGGTAGCCACCTAAGTGTCAAACACCAGTTGGCGACAACAGAGTCGAGAATTGAATACTGGAAGAAGAAGGCCTTCAAAGCCAAACTCCCCTGCCTAGATGTAACCATTGATGGCAAGGAGCCCTTTTCCAAGAAAGTCAGGAAAGCAAAGGAGGCCATGTGGAAGGCCTAAGGAAGTTCCTCTTTCTTTACTTTTTTATTTTAACTGGCCAGTTGGTCTTTCTTCAACAGCTTGTCGTGAAGGAGTTTTCCCTGCACGCTCTTGTGACACCGCTTTATTACTTTGGTGTTGTCTACATCCTTATGGCGGAGAGACTTAAAACCAAACACGGAAAAGATTATTGGGGTTACCTTCCCGAGGATCAAAAAAATAAAGTAACGGAGCTTATCATTCAGGGCCAGCAGGTTGAGTCTGACTTAGAAGAAGACTTTAAGGAGGAGCGCTTCTTAAGAGTCGCCGGCATGAGTTCCTCCGTTTCTCGCAAGCTCTCTCTCGTCATCCACTTTGTTGCTGCGACTCTCCTAAGCTTTCTCTTTCACAATATTGACAACAATTACCACCTCCAAGATCAGCTCATACCTTTCATTATTGGTGGTCTGGCCTTGATTACGACGAGCTACGGTCAATTGATCGCTATGCCTCTTTTAACTCTCCTTCTTAGTATTTCTCAAGTTCAAAACTTTACGGGCTCCCATTTTCTCTTCATGGGAATATCTCTGTGGTTAACCTTGGCCCTAACTCGCCTGGTTATTCTCCTTCCCCGACTCAAAAGCGACAAAACTCAAACCACGGCCTATCAAACCCTTAGTAAAATTCTAAAAGAAGTTGGCCCACCAACGACGATACTCCTCATCTCTTTTGCTCTTTTTCAGTTTATTTTACCCAATCCCAAAACAGAAGAAGTTACTGCTTCTCCCCCTATAAAGAGCCCCATAGAGGTCATCAATAAAAAGCTCGGCAAAACCTATAAATCTCCTCCGCCACCGGTGAGGGCACAAAGAGAGCTCATCAAAAATTTTGCTCAGCAAAAGAAGCTCAAAGGTAAGTCCTTTCAACAAACTCTTAAGACCTTTGAAAAGCAACTCGATTTCTATAAGGACTTCTTGAATTCTGAGCTCTTTAAGAACCTCCCCATACCAGAAATGGATAAGAACCTGATGAAGAATAGCTATCGTGAGCTCGAGTCGGACTATAAAAACCTCCAGGCCCTCTTTAATAATAAGCAGTCCTTCACAAATAGTGATATTAAAGCGGCCTTTGACTTCTTTCATAAACTAGAAAAGTTACAAGATGAGTTCAATAATCATAACTTCTCTACTGAATATTGGAACGATGTCCCTCCCATTTCGGCCTCAGAAACATTTAGGAAAGGATTTGGAGAATTGATGAAAGAAAACCTCCCTCCAATCAATAAGGTCCAAGGGGATATCGATGATCAACTCAAAAAAGACTTTCAAGACCTTCTCTCTCGATGGCCTAAAGATTCTAAAGGACCTAATGAATCTAAAGATCCCCAGAAAAAAACCTTAACATCATTTTCTGAGTTTGAAGACAAAATTGAAAAGCTCAACCTTCACAAAGAAGAACTCAAAGAGGCCGTGCTTAAGGCGAAAGAAGAAGAGTCCCATCTTATCCCTCCCCAACTTCTTGAAAGGTTACTTGGTCATTTGAAGAAGCTCTTCTTCTTAGTTTTTGGTCTAGGTCTTTTGCAATTTATCTACCAGCTTTTTACTAAACGTGAAGTGAAAGGAACAAGTACCAGAGAAATGAAGGAACTTAAGAAGGAATATCTAAAGAGGATCACCTATCCAAGTGCAAAGGAAGAGATTTGGGGCCGCTACAATATTTTTCTCGAGGCGATTAAAAAAGTTTATTTTCCAAATGAAGAGGAACAAGTTCCTCCTCCGAAAATCTTAGAGTACTACTTAAAAAATAATCAGCACCCTAATGCCAAGGCAGTCAATTATTTAACAGAAGTCTTTAGTCGCAGTTTCTATGGAGGGCAGGACTTCCCGGTGAAAGTCCTGAAAAATTATCGTAAGGCCTTCAAGACAGTCATCAAAAATCTCTAGTACGACCTAGAGGAGAGGCTCACCTCCATAATCAAGGACGTGAAGCCTAAAGCGGTTACTTAATTCTTCACTCACCTTTATTCCTCGCACACTATTTCCTCGACGATCGAGACGTGGTGAATAGATGGAAAGCCCCATGATTCCGGGAATAATAAGAAGAATGCCCCCGGAAATACCACTCTTCGCGGGAAGACCAACATCAAAGGCCCACTCTCCACTGTAATTATACATGCCACAAGTAAAGAGAATGCTAAGAACATGGCGCAAGTTTTCGGGGCTCATAAGGCGCTTATTGGTCTTGGGGTTGATTCCACCATTGGCCAAAGTCGCCCCCATAAAAGCAAGGTCGCGAGTATTCACTGAAATTGAACACTGCTTAAAGTAGAGATCAAGGGTCGCCTGAAATTCTTTAGTGAGGATATTAAAGTGGCGCAAAAGGTGAGCAATGGCCCAATTCTTATGGCCATTATCTCTTTCCGATTGATAGACCTTTTCATCTATAGACAATGACCTACCAGCAAGACTTGAGAAGTAGTGAAGAAGCTCATCTTCACGAGAGCTCTTCTCTTTTTCATTGATAAGACCACTCATGACAATGGCACCTGAATTCACCATGGGGTTATAGGGACGATTCTTATCATCTAATTTAATAATAGAATCATAGTCTTCCCCAGTAGGTTCCATTCCCACCTTGCTTTCAACAAAGAGAGCTCCATGCTGTTCGAGAGCAAGAGCAAAGGAGAAAGCTTTTGAAATAGACTGAATAGTAAACTCCAGACCATCATCACCAATACTAAAGACATCACCTTTAGTCGTTACGGCGGTTATGGCAAAGCTATCAGGATCGACTTCAGAAAGGGCCGGAAAAGCCTGAGAGATTTCTCCTGAAAGATCCAAGCGGTACTTGCCATAGACATCTTTTAAAAAGCTTTCAAAATTCTTATTCATTGACGAACCTCATCTTCAAAGGCCGTGATTTGCTTTTCGACAATGGCCATACTTTGCGCCCAAAAATCCTTTTGACGGATATCTTTTCCAAGGTGCTTTTTGATGAGGTCTTCCGCACTTAAAGAACCTGTGTCTCGTAAAATACCATGATAGAGTTCCGTGAAGTTTCCTTTCACGAGATCTTTTTGACCATAGATTCCCAGAGAAAAAAGGTATCCAAAGAGATAGGGGTAATTATAAAACCCAAGAGAAGAGATGCTAAAGTGAAGCTTCGAGGCCCAGAACATATCATCGACTTCTGTCAAAGTTTCTCCATACCACTTCTTCCAAGCATCACTCATGAGAGTGCGCATTTCTTCAGGAGAAAGAGGTCTCTCTTTACGTGCTTCTACCATATTCTTTTCAAACTCAAAGCGTGCAGGAATATTGATCATCAAGGCCGCAGCACTTTCAGCGTCTTGCCACATGATCTTCAGGCGGTCTTCGCGATTAGTGGACTTTTCTAAAAGAGCACGTTTGACAAGAGTCTCAGCAAAAATGGAAGCTGTTTCAGCGAGGGTCATTGAATAACGAGTGGACTCACGAGGAAGGTCCCTCATGACCCAGTTGTGATAAGCATGGCCAAGTTCGTGGGCCAAAGTCACCACATTGCCCATGCTACCCGCGTAGGTCATAAAAACTCGAGGCTCGCGCGTTCTTGCAAACTTAGTGCAATAAGCTCCTTGCGCACGAGCATCTGTTGGCCTGGCATCGATCCAACCTCTTTCGGCCATCATCTTAGCAAAGTTTCCCATCTCTGGAGAAAACTCATTAAAGGATTCACTAATAAGTTCAATGGCCTCGTCAAAGGGAATGCTCCCTCCACTATCTCCAAGGTGAGCTGGAGCAAGAAGATCGTAGGGGGCGAGCTTAGGAAGGTCCATCAGCTTGGCCATAGAACGAAGAGCACGGTGACCAACTTCTCTTTGAGCATAAGTCTCATCAATTAAAGCAGAAAGTGTCTCACGGGTGATACGACTTTGATGGCAAGAAACATCGAGGTAATGCCAATCTCTCTTTTGACTACGATTCTTATTCATTTCAAGACGCCAGCCATTGATAGCATTCAAAACTGCTGCAGCAGATTCCTCATGTTGGCGCCACGCTTGGTTAATCCCTTCATAAGCAAGCTTACGTTTTTCTCTGTCTCCCTGTCTGACAAGACTTGCCGCTTGAGCAAGCCCCATCTCTTCCTGACCAACTTCAACCTTCATTGTGCCAGCAATGGATTGGTAAAGCTTCCCCCAAGCATGGAGACCGTCTTGGGACAGACCACTTACCAAAACCTCCTCAGATGTAGACAACAAACCATCCTTAAGCTGACGAGAATGATGAATTTCAAACTTAAAGTTTTCTAGAGAAGAGCGCGACAGAAGTTTTTCAATGAAAGCTTCAGGAGCTCTTTGCAGGGCGAGTTCAAGAGGTTTATTTGCCTTTGAAAAAGCAGCTCCTACAGCGGATAACTTTCCAAGAAGCTCCTTGGCCTCTTTGTGCTGGGTATCCGTACTCGTTTGGCAGTGGCCAAAAGTCATCATCGTCGAATAATCACAAGACAAACGTTCCCTTTCGATGAGGGACTTTTCACATTCATCGAGGAGCTTATCTTCCTCTTGTGAACTTAGAGAGTTTTCGCCGCAAGCTTGGCTCCAAACCTCAATATTAGGAGAAAAGACTTCATTTTTTTCTCCATAAGCGCTGATTCCTTTCTTTAGGTCTTCAACATCGGCAAGGAGCTTGGGATCTGAAAATGATTGATAAATGTTGGAGTTATCCCAAGTCATTTGATATTTGGTGCTATTGGCCATAAGGCATCTCCTCTCTCTTATATGATTCAATATTGAAGACTGACACAACAAACTAACTCAAATCTCTTTTTCCGACCAGAACATGGTACAATATGTCCTAAATGACAGAGATGAAGCTGAGAACTATAATCAGCCTATGGAAACCAAAAAGATTATTCTCCAACACCTTAAAGATGGTCTCGAAGCTGAACTCAAGAAGGCCAAGGCCGCATATGACACAAGTCACAAACATGCGACAGACTCAGAACTTAAGGCCGATGGAAAATATGATACCCGCAGTATTGAGGCCGGCTATCTGGCCGGTGCCCAAAAGAAACGCGTTGAAGAACTCGAGCTTGAAATTAAACTCATTGACGAAGTCAATCTTGATCATGTCAACGATACTGTTAGCGTGGGCTCCCTAGTCTCCTTAAAACACAATAATCAAGAACGAAAATACTTTATCAGCTCTACCTCTGGCGGCAGCATGATTAAAGTTGCAGATGAAGTGGTGCTTGTTATCTCAGCCTTCTCTCCCCTTGGAAGTGAAGTCATTGGTCTAAAAAAAGGTGATAACTTTGAAGTCGAGGTTAGTGATCAGATGAGAGACTACGAGGTTCTTGAAATTTTTTAGGATCTAGACCGTTAATCAAATCAGACATCTGCGTATTCTTTTTTAAGATACCTGCGAGAACCTCCTCCTCAAAGAACTCCTTTATGCCTTGATCTGCTTTATTAGCATTACATCGTCGACATAAGAGAATTCCATTACACACCCAGTAACCCTTCTTGTGCTTCATCATCATATTGCCACCCTTACTCTTGGGAATAAAGAAGTGGTCTATTTCCAGCTTCAACTTAGTGCGCTTACAGTTGGCACACTGGTGATCAAAAATCTCAAGAAGGTCAAAGAAGTAGCGCCGGCGAAAGCGCCTTTCAGTAAAATTGCTCCTCTTAAACCCATCGCCTGGGATGACATAATTCTCGATCTCAGTGGAGAGACCGTTATGGGCATCCTCTCTAAAAAGATTGAGAACCTCTTTCTTACGGGCCAAGTAACGCTTAAAACCCCATAAGCTGGGGCCAAAAACCACAAAGACAAGAATGAAAAATGAGAAAACACCCATAAACCCTTACTATTTTACAAGATAGAGGCTTAAAACTGGATAAAAATCCAATGGGCAGTTTAAAATTCGCTTATGAAACTTATCCTGCTCTTGGCCTATTCTTTCCTTCTTAAGCCGCTCTATGCTGCTGACTTTTTAGAAGTGAAAACCCTCTCTGGTCAAAGCTTCAGCGGAGAATTCATTGAAGTCTATGAAGACCGCTGGTTCTATCAACCTCCATTACCGACCACTGAGAAGTATATCCTGCTCTTCTCTTTAAAAGATGATCAACCTCACTTTGACTTCATCAATACTCTCGATATCAAAGAAGAAAATATCATCAAAGAGGCTCCTTCTCTTTATAAGAAGTATCTCAAAGATCATGACCTCTTTTTTCAAAATCACTTAGTTTCTGATTCAGATGTTCTTACAGGAAATGAGGGTCACCATAAGTATGAGAGAATGTCTGGCAACTTCGCCTGGGATATAGGCATTCTTGATAAGAAAGGAAAGCAGTTTAAGAACTCAGGCCTGCACCTTGAAGACTATTATATCTTTGGAAAAGAAGTCTATGCGCCTCTGAAGGGAGTTGTAATTGGTCAGGTGAATAATCAGCCAGATAACCCACCTGACTTAACCTTCTCAGGAGACCTTTCAAGTAAAGTTAATAACTACCTCACCATTCAAGTGGCACCGCAGTTCTACCTTTCACTTGTTCACTTTGTTGAAGGAAGCATTGAAGTTGAAGTTGGCGATCATATAGAAGTTGGCCAAAGACTTGGAGAGGTGGGGAATTCAGGCGTGAGCTACCTGCCTCACCTTCACTACACCCTTTACACTTATATTAAAGAGCAAGAGCGCTTCATATCTATTCCCGGCTTCTTTGAAGAAGAATCCAATTAAAAAAACCAATAAATAACCCCTTCTCAAAATGGGCCCATGACCAAATTTCAAGAAGGGGTCCAGAGAGATTCTTAGTAAATATAAGTTAAAAAAATCTTACATTTTACCCTTAGACCAAGAAGCTCCCTCAAATAAATTATCGGTAGAATTGTCACAAAACCTTTACCTAAGTAATGATTATTAATAGATTCTTAATTATTCTTAATGCTGAAAAGGCCTCTTCCTGGTCACAATTAACCTTCCTAAGTCATTGAAATATAACAACTATTCACTACCTTTGAGCTCTGGAAAGAAGTACCTGTCGTTGACGCCGATGCCCCTGAAATATATAAAGAAATCATGACAACTCAACAAATAAATACGACCCCCCTTTCAATTTTACGATTCTCTAACGATGAAAAAGAGGAGTTCTTCAAAGTACCCAACTCCTACTACACCATCACTAATGGTAGCGATTACTTCATGAAGTTTTCTCGCAACTGGTGTGATCTGTTGGGCTACTCCTATGAAGAGCTTTCTCGGACTTCATACTTTAATCTGATTCATCCCGACGATCTCAAACCCACCATGGCCATGACCCTGAGTTTGACGGCCAGTCGCGGTCACGGTGATCAAATCAATAGTTTCACTAATCGCTATATTACAAAGAATAAAGGAATTGTGTGGCTGCAATGGTCTGCACGAGTCACAGGAAATGGTCTCATCTACTCCGTAGCTCATGATGTGACTGACCTGATGAGGCAAGCAAATCCACAAAATGGTCTTAAGACCCGTGACCAGCTCATTGAAGACTTCACAGAGACAGAACTTCAAATCTTTTCTTTCCTGGCCTCTCGTGAAGGTGAGTGCGTCACTAAGCAAGAGCTTTACAGTCGTCTCTATGGTGAGATTAAAGTGCAAGACCAAACCATCAATGTCCACATTAGTAATCTTAGAAAGAAGATCCGAGGATCGGCCTACACCCTTAAGACTGCCGGTAAAGGCCGATGGAAGATGCTCAATAAGTTTTCTGAAATCTAAAGAAAGTGCTTATCGACGATGGCGGCCAAAGCGTATTTCGCGCTCTAAACGGTCAAAGTTGTCGTTTAAGCACTTCATATACTGACCGGTCAGTTCATCGCGTCCTCTGACAAAGCAGTGACGAATAAAAGCTGATGGTACTTCCCACTTCAGTTCATCAAAGTTTTTCTGAATACATTGGGTGAAACGAAAACTCACTCTATCCCTAGGCCAGCTTTGACAGCGCTCTAAGCGAATATTGTCAAACTCACCCTCCAAATACCAAAAGTTATCTTGAACACATCTTTCGAGGTTCCAGCTAACAACCTCTCCTGGTCTTAAATTAGTGTTGCGACACTCTTTAAGCCAAATGGCGTGAGCTGAACCTGCCATAAATACCAATGCTAAAAGTAAAATCTTTTTCATACGATCTCCCAAGGTCTTTATTTATTAAAATTCCCACAAGTCACGTCCACCAAAGGGCTCATCATCCTTGAGCTGAGTGGGATTAAGGCAATTCTTTAATTCTACTTGTAAGTAGCCAACATACTCTCTTTCTAACGTTAGAACCCCGTCCACAATAGGGAGAAAGCTTTCTACTTTAAGTGACCTCACCCTACGGTAGTCCCCCTCACATTGCGCCTGTCTCTCGATATGGTGCAACCTTTCAAAAGAGCCCTCATTAATAGAGTCGATCACCTCTTTAGCTGCTAGCTTGAGCTCACTTTCACTGCGAAAGTCATTTTTGATACTAAATCCAATTATCACTTTATCTTGACCATTTCCTACAGTAACCCCTCCTGCACTACCAAGTCTTGAAAGAAGAACAAGGGATAAAGTAAGAAGAAAAGTTGTATACTGCTTTGTCATCCGTGGACCTCTGTTAGGGGAAAGAGCTGCATATTGAACTGATAGACATCCGTCACATCATCCAACTTATCCGTCATAAGATTGATTTCTTTTCTAAACTCTCTGAGCTTTTCCTTTAACTTCACAAGAGTTTCTTTATTCATAGGGATGGTGCCACCGTTAAATTCTCTTAAACTCACTTGACCATCCTCAAGGTAGTTAAGCGCCAATTGAATCATATTTTGGTGATAAGGGACGACGGCCATGGAATGGATTTCCTCTGGTGTATCAAGGGCGCCAGAAGCCTGTCTTAAGCCTTTTTGGCCATCATATTCGAGAAGACCAATCTTAATAAGATCGTTAATGGCCCTTTCAATATTGGAGCTACTGACCTTCTTTCTTAAACGAGAGGCAATCCACTCCACGTCATTTTTAAAGTCGTGACAATCGACTAAGACATAAATCGCGACATAGTGCCATTGGCTAAGAAAATTAAATTGTTCCTTTGCCAAAAGAGAAACACCTTGCTTTTCCTTTTCTTTGATTACGGCCTGAAAGAGTTCAATTTTTCTATCGTTATTATCTTCTTGGTTATAGCTGACAAGAAGGTCAAAGAAGTGGGCATCTCTTTTCTTTTTAAATCCTAGAGCACGCTTATACTTTCCCAACGTAGAATGGGTCAGGTTTCTCTTACCATCAACAACCATCTTTAAATGACTAGGAGAACCTAGACCGGCCATGCGAGAGAAAACACGGTAACTATAATCTGCAGAATTTTCTTTCTTATAATTATAGAAATCCCGTAAGAACTTACGATAGTCCATATAATCACGAATCTGCGGATTGTGGCTGTTTTGAGTCGTTTCCATTGTTGGATCAAAGAAACCATTCACCCATTTCACTGTCAAACAACGGTTCTTGACCGATTAAAAATTGGGCAAAAAAAACTGTAAATTTACTTTAATTTTATAGAGTTAGAAGAGCTTGGGACATGTTTGCCAAATTCATTTTTAAGACTTTCTCTGTACACAAGTGTGTACATGTAAAACCTCTTTTACCAAGGTCTTTGTCTTCTCTAAAAGCAGCTCTTCTCGCCTTTTCGTACAGTTTATTGGGGTTCTAAAAAAGTGACATGACCAAGGCAACTTAAGACAAATGAGAAACTTCACTTTCTAGGCGTACACACTTGAGTACAGATTTTATCTTCAAAACTTTTTCTTAAGTGACCTCATTCATCATGCTCGGTAAAAAGTTTCTCGTATCCATAGGAATGAACCTATGACCTTTTTGGGAGATGAAAATGAAAAAATTTATTGCAGCTCTAGCTCTTCTTGCGACAACTTTTGCTTATGCAGGTTCTACAACAGTTGTATGGGTTCGTGGTAACTCTGAAGCTCAAGTAGAAAGTGAACTGATGAATCGTGTTCAAGAAATCAACAGAAGCCGTCGTATTCGTGGTTGTGACAACCCAAAAGTTTATGCCGCCTCAGCTCCAAAAAAGAGCTACCGTGTAAATCGTTTTGGTGAGCTTGAAATTCAATGGACTGCCACAATCAAAGTTCGTTGTTCAAACGACTAATTTCAATTTAGTGAAAAGTAGAGGCCTCCCTAGCGGAGGCCTTTTTCATAAAAGAGAGCACCGCATAAAACCCTTTGCCTTCCTAGACTAAAACCGAAAAAGAGCTTAGCCTTTTAGGCGAACACTCTCTTAAATTCGGTGATATATGACCCTTCTTTTCAAACAAATTTTTGCCTTTCTCAAGCTTTTAAACTCTGACACTGGTACCTTTTCTTTGGCCGCTGGGGTTTCCCTTGGAATGGTCTTGGGAATGTCTCCGCTTCTTAGTCTTCAAGGACTTCTCATTGTCATCATTTGCCTGCTCTTTAGAGTCCAAGTTGGTGCCGTTTTTATCAGCTCATTCTTCTTTGCCTTTGTGGCCTATCTATTTGATCCGGCCTTTCACGCTCTTGGAGAAAAGCTGCTTCTCAATCCCGATTTGGCCTCCCTTTGGACTAAGCTTTTTAATATGCCACTTGTTCCTCTCACTCGCTTCAATAATACGATTGTCATGGGGGCAGGGGTTCTTGGTTTCGCCATGGTCCCCATCGTCTTTGTCCTAAGTTATTTCTTAATCACAAAGTATAGAATCTTAGTTGTTCAACGAATTAAAGAAACAAAGCTATGGAAGGCACTCCAAGCGACATCCCTTTTCAAATGGTATTACAAATATGACAGCCTCTACGGATAATCCCCAAGAAGAAAAAAAGAAAAGAAAACTCGTTAAGACAGATAACGAAGATAAGCCCCAAAAAAAGGTCAAAAAGAAAGGACCTATTCGCTGGAGTGCGGTTATTCCTATCGTCGTTATTTCGGCTGGGCTCTTCGCCTATGGTAAGTACGCCCTAGATGGACACCTGAGAAAGGCCATTATCTGGGGAGCGGAATCGGTCCATGGAGCAGAGGTCAACCTCAAGTCTCTCAAACTCTCCTTCCTCAAAGGAGACCTGACCTTAAGAGGCCTTCAAGTCACTGATAAAGACGACCCCACCAAGAATATGGTGGCCATCGATAATATTACCTTTCACTTAAACACTTATGAACTTCTCAAGGCCAAGTTCATTGTAGAAACTTCAGAAGTAACTGGTATTCAATGGGGTAATACCAGAAAGAAGCCGGGAAAGATTTATCCCGCAAAGAACTCTGCCAAAAATGAAGCCCTTGCAAAAATGGAGGAGGCCACCCTTAAGGCCGCTCAGGAAAACTTCCAAGGTAATGCCCTAGGTAATGTGGCCAATGTCCTGGCAGGAAATAGCGCTAAGGCCGAAATTAAAGATATAAAGTCCGAGCTTAAGACAGAGCAAAAAATCAAAGAACTTGAAAAAGAACTCAAAGACAAAGAGGACTTTTACAAAAATAAGATTTCTGACCTCAAAAGCCTCAAAGAATTTAATCAGATCAAGGACTCTGTAAAGTCTTATAAATGGAATAAAAAGGACCCCATCGGCTCCCTTAAAAAGCTCAACAACCTTATAAAGACCACAAAGGCGACAGCAAAGAAATACGAAAATGACATCAATGCTATCAAGAAGGATGTTAAGAAGATTGAGAATGTCTCAAATAATGTCGATAAGTGGATCGAAGAAGACATGGCCAATCTCCAATCAAAAGTAGGTCTACCGGAACTTGATCCTGAAAAACTCGCCTTTTCTCTCTTTGGGAGTTACTTTGGCAGCAATGTCGCCAAGTTTCGTAAGTACTCAGAAGTCGCCAAAGAGTATATGCCACCTCCAAAGGAGCAGCGAAAGGCCAACACCTTAGTCGCTCCCCCAAGAGGAGAAGGAAAGACTTACAACTTCCCTATCAAAGGGGAAAACCCTAAAGTATGGATTAAGAAAATTAAGGTTTCTTCCCAAGCTGGAGATTCCGAATACGGCGGTGACATTAAAGGTGAAATCACTGACATCACAACCTCACCTCAGATCATCAACAAGCCTGTGGGAGTCAAGCTTGCAGGTAACTTTCCTAAGCAAAAGCTCTTTGATCTCAGCTTTGACGGCATTCTTGATCACCGTTCAGATGTGCCCACTCAAGATATTACCCTTGCTATCGGTCGCTTTCCCTTTAAGGGAAGAAGTTTAAGTAAGTCAGATGACCTGAGTCTCAAGCTTAGCCCTGCCACAGGAAGTCTCACCTTCAAAGGGACAAAGAAAGGCGAGCTTGCTGATGTCGCCCTCGACGCAAGAATCCTTAACCCCAGTTTTGAAGTTGGTGCCAAAAAGAAACTTGTTAAGGAGATTGTCACCAACTCTCTTAGCAATATGCAGGCCCTGACCCTAGAGGGAAATGCCTCAGGCCCATGGGAGAAGCTCAAGTGGAAATTCAATTCCAATATTGGTCGTCAACTTGCTGATGGTTTTAAAAAAGAGCTTGGTATGAGAGTGGCTCAAGCGAAAGCTGATCTGAAAAGAAAGCTTATGGCAAAGATCGAGCCCCAAAAGGAAAAGTACCGCCAACAAGTGAATAAGGTGAAAAACGAACTCAATCAGACTCTTGATCAGCAAAAGGGCAAAATTAAAGGAGAGCTTAAAAATCTCCTTGCTGACCTTAAAGGGCAACAGCAAGATCCGATTAAGAAAAATACCAAGAAAATTGAGCAAAAGGCGAAGAAGCTATTTAAAAAACTCTTTTAGAAAATCATAGGAAAACTTAAAAATGAAAAAAATCTTATCTGTTATCACTCTCTTTTCTTTAATAACTTCTCTAACCTCTTGTGCACATAAGAAGCATCATTCTCACTCAGGTCACCACAAGCACCATCGGTTCCAAGATGCGAAGAAGTGGGCCAAGGTCTTTGAAAGAAAAGATCGTGATAAATGGCAAAAGCCTGATCTAGTCATAAAAACTCTGGGGGTAAAGAGAAGTGATCACATCGCTGATATTGGCTCGGCTACAGGCTACTTTCCCACTCGCCTCGCTAAAGTGGCCAAGAAAGGAATGGTCTATGGGATAGATATTGAACCCACTCTGGTTCAATTTCTTAATGAAAGGGCCCAAAAAGAAAACATTGATAATTTAATCAGTGTCCTGGGGACTCCAAGTAACCCTCTCATTCCTAAACCAGTAGACATGATCCTCACGGTAGATACTTACCACCATATCTCACAGCGAGTGGCCTACTTTGGTAACCTTAAAAAGAGCCTTAAGAAAAAGGGTCGTTTGGTGATTATTGACTTCAAAAAAGGTGACTTTCCCGTAGGTCCAAGAGACAAGATGAAAATTCCTCAGGTCCAAGTCATCGAAGAGTTAAAAGAAGCGGGCTTCTCTCTCAAAGAAAGTCATGACATCCTTCCCTATCAATTTATTTTGGTCTTTAGCGCTTCTTAACTTTAGCGTTTCTTAATAAGGAGGCCTAGCTCTTAGGCCTTTCTTCTTTTTAAATGGCCTTTTATAAAGAGAAAGAGGGTCGCACTTATCGCTCCGTAATAGACATTCCACTGCCAAGGTCCTTCAATGATGAATGAATTGAGGGCGACCCCGGTAATATTGAAAAGGTACGCCCAAAAGACCGTAGGTCCATCCAAGCGAGAAAGGGTAAAAGAGTGCCAAACCAGTTGACCAAAGAAGAGGGCCGCTAAGGCCCCACCAGACCAAGAAGCGATTTTCAATCCTAGCACTAAGATCCCTGAGAACTGACTGGCAAGAACGGCGATAAAGAAGAGTGCCACTGAGATAATAAGGGTGTCGACCTTGAGGTATTTCTTAATTTGATGAACATCGCGATGAGGCCAAATCTCACTCCACATTACACTTGAAAGGGCATTAATTGTCGAATCAAGGGTACTCATCGTCGCTGCGAGCACACCTGCGAGCATAAGGCCTTTAAGAGGCGAAGGAAAGTAAGTAGTGATGAAATGAGCAAAGACCTCATCTCCTTTTAGCCCAGCAGGATAAGTGATGATCTGATAAAAGCCGTAGAGAAGAGCACCAATACTCAGAAAGAGAAGACCGACTCCAATAGAGAGAAAGGTAGAAAAGAAAATCGCTTTCTTAGCGGTCCTCTCACATTTTGCTCCCATAAGCCTTTGGGTAAAGTCTTGGTCTACCCCATGGGTGCACATATCAAAGAGAACACCACCGGACACCCCAATGAAGAAAGTAAACCAACGCTCAATTGAGAAGATCCATGTTCTGCCAGCAAGCTCGGCCATGCCATAGAGATCACCCCAACTGCGTTCGGCCACTTGGGGAATGATCCAATGAGCAGCAAGGCCACCCGCAATAAAGAGTGCAGTTTGCATAAGGTCGGTACGCACAACGGCCTTAAGTCCGCCAATCAGGGTATAGAAGAATGTGAGGGATGTGATAATGAGAAGAGCAGGAATAATATTCACATCAAAGAATTCCGCCACCAAAATGGAGCCAGCATAGAGGCGCACTCCTACGGCCAAGAGCTTGGTGATAGAATAAACGGCTGCGGTCATGCGGGCCCCAGCTTCTGTAGCATCCTCTTTGCCCATAATCGCATAGAGAGTGAGGCCCTTGTCATAAATCAAAGGCACGATAAAACGAGCGATCAGGAATCTTCCCAGAATCGCTCCCATATAGAGGTGAATAAAGGAGAAGTCCTTAGAGAAGGCAAAAGCAGGAATACCAATAAAGGTTAAAGCAGAAACTTCCGTAGCAATAATAGAGCCCACACTTTCAACGAAGGACAGGCTACGGCCAGCGAGGTACTGTTCATTAACAATATTTTCGTCACTGAGAGTCTCTTCGACCTCACTTCGCCGAGAGTAAAAAGCGATGACAAAAATAAGACTTAAGTAGATCAATACAACTAGCCAATCTAACACTCAAACTCCCCTTTTGATTTTCCTCTAAGAATTGTAACCTTTTGCTACTTGCTTGAACAACTGTCATTTCAAAGACTTAGCCGATAAAAGTTCCTTATGATTTTAAGTGAAATCTTTTCTCTTCCTATCCCCTCTTGTCTCAAGCATGGTAGTTTGCCTCCATGAAAGAATTAAAAACTTACCTCTTAAGTGCCCTCCTCTTACTTTCCCCTGCATTGATGGCCTCAACTCAAAAAGCGCTAGAAATTCAATGCCATAGTCCTCTAGAGGGTTTGGATATTGTCTTCAAACGCAGCCCGGAAACTGGCAGGGCCTATGCCCTTCTTCTCTCTACTGAAAAGTTAGAAAGCTACGCCTTTCTTGAAGAAGCTGCTATTTCACAAGAGGATGCCAGCTCATTTCGTTTTCAAAGTGAAGAGATCACAATCGAAGTCGACCTTGAACTTGGAAGTGGAAGTATTGAAATTGATTGGCCTCAATTTTCTGAATCTCCTATAGCCCTCAACGACTGCCTTTCCACTGTAGAAGATTAAAGGAAGTACTCTCTCTCTTTCTCACTTGGCAGGCGACAAGTGTCCCGCTTACCAAAGAAGCGATAGCGATTCTTAGCAATAAACTGATAGAGAGGGTCTCTTAAAATGGCGGGTATCAGTAGAAAAATTCTTAGAGGATAGAGATAAGGCTTGATATCACTTAAAATACGTATCACCGCACCAGACTCACGATGAAGCCCCTGACCTGTTTGATAAATAACACTACTGAGATTTTCTCTTTCCTTAGAGTCTAAATGTTCATGGGCGTAGTTTCCCTGAAGCGAGGCAACTCGCATATTGGGAGGAAGCCCCAATTTGAAGAGAAAGGAAACAAAGGAGTCACAAAGGTTGCATACACCATCAAAGTAAATCACCTTGAAGGTGGTCTCTACTTTTTGACCTGCCATAGGGAGTCCACAAAGTAGCCTTTGCTATCCTTGAAGTTTTTTAAGATTTCAAAACCAGTAGATGAGGCCAGACTTTCAATATCTGACTCCAGATACTTATAGGAGTATTCCATGTGAATAGCTTCCCAAGGTTCAAAGTTAAAGGTTTTACCAACCTCTTCAATGGTCACAATATGCTTGCTCTGGCTGATGAGGTAAGACTCCATCGCTCCCGTTTGGACATTATAGAGACCTTGATGTTGAAAATTCTTGCGCTCAAAGTTTGCACCCAAGAGAGAGTTGATTCGATCAAGAACATTGAAATTGAACTCTTTCGTCACCCCTTTTTTGTCATTATAAGCATCATAGAGAATATCCAAGTCTTTCTTTAGGTCATATCCAATAAGAACCAAGTCACCATCATTAAGGGAGTGCCAAAGATGGCGCAAGAATCTTAGAGCAGTTGGCTTATTAAAATTACCAATATTAGAGCCGAGAAAGAGCACCATATTTCTTTCACTGGCATTATCTGTTAGCCAACTTAGACCTTGAAAGTATTCCGCAACAAGTCCCTTCACTTCAAAAGGGATTTCTCCATACCTCTTTTCCAGGTTACCAAGGAGAAACTCTACTGCTGCCCTAGAAATATCAAGGGGAACAAAATTAAATTCGATTTTTTTATTAATAAGTGAATCAAGAAGCTTTACTGTCTTGGCCCCATCGCCACAACCAAGCTCAACAAGGTTAAACTTTGCGCCGCTGGCATGCTCGGTAATTTCCGCTGCATACTTTTCTAAAATTTCAGCCTCACAGCGGGTGGGATAGTATTCTTCAAGCTCCATAATCTGTTGAAAGAGCTTACTGCCTTTATCATCATAGAAAAGACGTGAAGGAAGTGATTTAGGTCGACTCGATAGACCCTCAAGGACTGAGAGCGCCAACTCATGGGCCGGATCATCTTTAATATCAGGTTTCAAAATTTGAATATTGCGATCTGCCATATCATCCCCTCAAAGTCGTTTTAGAAATCCTACCATATAGCCCGTCTTCCCCTCTAGCAAACCTAGGTTCCTTGTAGAGAATACATAGGCTAAGTATTTGATTATTCACACTTTTATCTTTCTGCTCCCCCCTCACCATGTTAAAGTTTTGTTATGAATAAATTGGCGATTATTCTTCCCGGGCTTCTGGTTGCGGCAACAGGAGTTGGTGCAGGAGACCTTATTAGCGGTGCCCTTGCAGGCCATTACTTGGGGCCAGCTCTGTGGGTTCCCCTTGCTGGCGCTCTTCTTAAGTATATTCTTACTGAAGGCATCGCACGCTTCCAGTTTGCGAGGGAGAAGCCTCTGGTTCACGGCTGGATTGAAGACTTAGGCCTGTGGATTAAGGGACCCTTCTTTATCTACCTCATTATTTGGTCTTATATGGTTGGTGGTGCTTTGATCAATGCAAACGGCAGTGCTCTTAATAGCCTCTTCCCTCTTGAAAATGGCAAATATATTTATGGCACCTTTCTCTCTGTCTTGGGTCTCGCCCTAGTCTTACCTGGTAATTTTGAACTCTTTGAAAAGATCATGGCCATTCTTGTGGGTGTGATGTTTATTACAGTCATCTCCACGTCCTTCACCTTTATTGACAGCCCCGTCGATCTTTTAAAAGGACTGACTATGGTCAGTGGCTTTTCTTTTCGTGACTCATGGTTCTTGGCCGTTCTTGGGGGAGTAGGGGGAACACTAACCATTCTCAGTTATGGCTATTGGCTTCAAGAAGAAAAGCGCTCGGGCCTTGAAGGCCTAAGAACTTCAAGGATAGATCTGGCCATTAGCTACTTTCTCACCGCACTTTTTAGTATGGCAATGATGATTTTAGGTGGGCAACTCAGTGTTGTTAGTAAGAATGGTGCCGTCTTTGTGGACCAGGTGGCCCAACTCTTTAGTACTCAACTAGGACCATGGGGAGAAATCCTTTTTAAAGTCGGTTTCTTTTGTGGCGTTTTTTCAAGTCTGCTTGGTGTTTGGCAATCCGTCCCCTACCTCTTTGCCGATCTTTATCACCTTCACTTTAAGAATAATCCAAAAGCCTCTGGTGAGGATATTAAAAAGAGTAAACCCTATCGGCTCTATCTTTTGGCCTTGGCCCTTATTCCCCTCTCAAGCCTTTGGCTTAAGTTCCAGGCCATCCAACTCTTCTATGCGGTGATTGGTGCCTTCTTTATTCCCCTGTGTGCCCTAAGCCTACTCATTCTTAACAACAAAGGATTAAAAGAGAGTCCTTACAAGAATAATTTGGTCACCAACACTTTGTTATTGGTGACTCTCCTTTTCTTTGCGGCCAACGGGGCTAGGATTGTTTTTGATAAATTTTAATCTCTCCGCCAAAGCCAAGTTTTAAGTCTTCATCTTTAAAGATTCTTTCGTAGAGAGAAGTCATCTTTTTTAGAACCGATTCTTTTTCAACGTCAGAGAGAATGAGGAAATTACTGGTGGTCTGTAGGAAATAAATAAAGGACTCCTTATTCATTTCCACAATTTTCTTAAAATTATATTCTTCTTTCACAACCAGAGAATTTATGTGAAGAAGACCTTTTTCTGAATAGGTCTTATTGCGATTAGCTCCTGGCAGGAAGTCATTAAAGAAGTTTAGGTGCTCCTCCTGTTCAACTTCAATATCTGTGACCACTCCTTCAAATCCAAAATTATCGGTCACGAGAAATCCATCAGTTTTCAAAACCCTTGCCGCCTCGGCCAAGAAGAGATGGTGATCCACCCAATGAAGGCCCATGGAAATATTCACTAAATTAAAGCAGTCATTTTCAAAAGGCAGAGACTCAGCATCACCTATAAAAAACTCTAATTTGGGGTAGCGCCTCTTGGCCTCTTCAATCATAGAAGAAGATGAGTCGACCCCCACCACTTGAGGGCACAGCTTTGAAAGTGTTTCCGTTGAATGGCCGGTGCCACAGGCCACGTCCAGAGCATATTCCGGCGCTGACTTAAAAAAATCATTTAAAAGATTGAGAACCTCCTCGTGGTAACGAGGTCGAAGATCGTGATAGAGGGCCGGATCACTGATAAAAGCAAAGGGGTTGCGAACTTTTGCACTCATGGCAAATATTATGGATGAGCTTTTAGGCCCTTTCAATCTTTATGAAGGCTCCTTAGGTAAGATTGAGGCCAACTCCAACAGAATTTCTAGAACTTTCTATAAAAAAAATAGAAAAATGAAGACGCTTCCACCATGTAAAAAATACTGTCCTCAATCCCGACAATGACTAAACTTTAAACACTCCCCCTTCCGCAAACTATCGAAAAGCCGTCTAAAAATTGGCACCTCCCTTGCTGCTTAATAGGCAAACAAAACCCAAATAGGAGACCCTTATGATGAAGAAAAGTCTTGTTAGTGTAGTTGTGGGAATAACCCTCCTTTCTATCACCTCAGTATCTGCAGATGATCAATTCACTCTTGTGAGTGCAGATAATGTCAGTGTTTATGAAGAAAATTGTGTCTTTACCATGGGAAGAGAGCTCACCACTGGTGAACTTGATCGCCTTGAGCCCCATAAATGTCATGGCCTTAAAGTTACTAACGCTCAAATTAAAATGGAAGACGGAGAAATTCGCACAGTTCCTGAGCTTGAAATTGGAAACTTCCAAAGAAAAGTAACTGGCAACCTACGCCCAGAAAAACGTGAATGCATGGATATGTATGCTCGTGAGCTTGAAATAAAGCTGACAGGTAGAAAAATCCACACTGAATTTGACCTTTCTCTACCTGAATCTTTTAGCATTCATAAAGATGAGGATGGTGTTATGAGAGCAGTTTCCTCTCATCGTGATATCGAATTGGAATCAAGAAATGAATTCTTTAATCACCTGGCCCAAGCGACTAATATCCTCGTCAATAAATCCCACGAGGCCATTGGCTCCCGTGAAGGTTTCGCGATTAAAGACGGTAAGAAAATCAAATGTTGGTCAACAGCAGTAACCTCTGAAATTAAAGTTAATGATGATAAATACCGTGGTGAACTTACAGGTAATGTTCTTGATGACTCTAGAAATTACTTTAGAAATATCTTCCGTGCAGGCAGAGAGAAAACCAGTGAAGTCATTAACAATGTTACAAACCGTTAATTTATTTTAATAATTATAATTAGAAGAGCCCCATTAATTGGGGCTTTTTTTATGCCTATTTATCAGGAAGAGGGATAAACTCCCTTTCATTGATCACCTTTCCAAAGCGATCATTCTTCCAATCTTCTTTTGCTCTTTCAATTCTTTCAGGATCAGAGGAGACAAAGTTCCACCAAATCGTTCGCCCCTCAGGAAAGACTTCCCCCCCAAAGAACATGAGGCGCGCGCCCTTATCAGCCTTAAAGCTTACTTGGCTGCCCTTTTTAAAAGTCACCAAAGTAAAACGCTCAAAGCTTTGGCCCTCACATTCAACCTTGCCCTCTACCACGTAAAATGCCGCTTCCTGATCCTCTTTAAGTTGAAACGAGAAGTCTCCCTCTTGTGAGAATTCACCTGAAAAGTAGAAGAGGTCTGAATATACTGGCACTGGTGACTTGTGGCCAAGAGCTTCCCCTGCAATGAGGCGTAGAGAGGCCGGTCCCTCTTGAATCAGGGGCAGGTCCTTTTCTTTATGGTGAACAAAACTTGGATCAACCTCTTCATGCTCTTTTGGCAAGGCCACCCATAGTTGAATCCCCTCAAGAGTGGTGGGCTCTTCAAAGTTAGCGCGTTCACTATGGGTAATTCCCTTACCAGCTGTCATCCAATTCACTTCACCTGGTTTTATATACTGTTCATTACCAAGGCTATCGCGGTGAAGAATGCGACCACTAAAGAGGTAGGTAATGGTAGCAAGACCGATATGAGGATGGGCCCTCACCTTCATAGCCTTATCTCCTTGAAGAACAACTGGCCCCATATGATCCCAGAAGATATAGGGACCAACTAAGCGCTTTTCAGCGCGCGGAAGGGAGCGTCTAACAACAAAGTTATCGCCTAGGTCACTTTCTTTAGGAATGATGATGTGTTCAATACTACTCATGAAAAGGGTCCTTTGTTAGGAGAACCCCTTCAATATATAGTGGGGAGGCATAAATAGATATTATTAAAACTTAAACAACCCTATAAATGGAGTAAATCATGAAGGCAGAGTAGCTCTATAATGACCTTCAGCAAAGTTTTGTGTGTGACTGCGAATTTTTCTCAGACTGACAATAAGATCAGAGTAAGTCAGAGCGGTCATTGGCTCGTAGCGACCTTCACCCACCCTTTCGAGGTGGCGGCTTCTGATAATATTGGCCTCCTTTCTCAACTCTTCAGAGGTACTCCAAGTTGTCTCAAGATCTACATCCATCATTTCAACAAAGGTGTGGCCGACTTCATCGTAGTACTTCTTAACTTTAGTAAAGAGATTAAAGAAATCTGCTCCCGCTTCCTCATCAAGGAGAACTTCGAGAGGGATTCGTTTTGAATAATTGGCCAGATTCGCTAAGTAATCAGAAATCGATTCCAGCTCATCGGCCACCTTGGTAAGACTATGGGCGTCCTCACTTTCCTTAGTGCTTAGTGGGCTTTCAAGAAGTTTAAGAACGAAGACAGTGATTTCTTTTTGAATATTATCGCAAACATTTTCATAGTGTTGAATTTTAGCGATGGTTTCGGCTTGCTTATCTTTAGGAACTTCCCCCTTAAGAAGAGACTCTGTCAGAGCAAATTCTCTATCGACAATATCTTTCATTTTATTGGCCTCAGTACGGGCCTGAGAAAGAGCTGTGGCAGGAATAATCGATGAAGGGTCACCAAGCATAACCAAGTGATACTGCTCTTTAACACCTTTATCAGGAGTAATACGAGTGATGAAAGAAGCGAGAGTTCGCACAAAAGGTAAGAAGATCAAGGCTGCTGTAACGTTAAAAATGGTGTGACCAGAGGCGATGTGGACAGCAATTTTTGAGTACTCACCTTTTTCATTCACGAATGAGGGATCTCCGGGAATCACCCAATCAATGAACTCCACATAATAAGGAAAGATCGAAAAAATCACGAGAACACCCAAGAGGTTGAAGAAGGCGTGGGCACGGGCCGTTCTCTTGGCCTCAATATTGCCACCAACAGAGGCGAGCATGGCGGTGATCGTTGTCCCAATATTCTCTCCCAACACCAAGGCCGCGGCCGTATGAAATTGAATGACCCCACTCATCGCCAAGGCCATCGTGATCCCCAGCATGGCAGAACTTGATTGAATGATAATAGTGAGAAGACAACCAACAATAATAGAAGCGATATAGGAACCATAGTGTTGACCAGAAAAGTAAGAGATGGCATCAAGAAACTCTGGCATGGTTCTCAAAGGCTTGAAAGCATCACTCATAAGCTTAAGACCAAAGAAGATCATACCAATACCAAAGAAGATACGACCGATTTGGCGCCACTTATTGGTCTTACCAAAGAGCATAGGAAAGATTCCTAGACCAATAAAGAGAAGGCCATACTTCCCAACTTTAATAGAGATGATCCAACCAGTAATAGTCGTACCAATATTGGCCCCAAAGACCACACCAATGGCCTGATTGAGTTGCATAAGGCCAGCGTTAACAAAGCCAACAACCATGACAGTTGTTACAGATGAACTTTGAACCAGCATGGTGACAACAATACCGACAAGAAGAGCAGAGACACGGTTTTTGGTGAGAGTATTGATAATACTTTTAATCATCTCACCGGCGACGGACTGAAGGGCCTCGGACATGGATTTCATTCCGTAAAAGAAAATTCCAAGACCACCAAGGACGGTGTAGATGATTTTAAAAACTTCCATGAAGTCCTCTCTCAAATTTTTTGGGCACTTAAGTTATATCCTAAATCGGGATTGTATCAACGCAAGGAGGAGCCTACTAGAAAATTTACATCTGAGTGACACCCTTGAGA
>JAUIBX010000242.1 GCA_030427595.1 Bacteriovoracia bacterium
TTCTTAAGCAAGCGAAAGTTCAGCTTTAATTCTCTCCAGAATTGCATACAATACTCAAAGTGGCCCTTGTGGGTCACTCAAAGTGTTGGAGAACCTGAATCGAACTGTCGTAACTTTAGAAGTGAGTGATGAAATGAGTGAATTAAAAGATCTAATCGAATACGTAAGTAAACAACTAGTAGATATCCCTGAAGAAGTAGAAGTTAACGAGATCGTTGGTGAGCAAACCACAGTTATCGAACTTAAAGTCGATAAAACTGACCTTGGTAAAGTGATTGGCAAGCAAGGTCGTACGGCCCGTGCCCTTCGCACCATACTTAATGCTGCTTCAACAAAACTTAAGAAGCGCTCTGTTCTTGAAATTATCGAGTAATTCGGTTTTTAAGACCAAGCGTTTCGCTAATTAATTTTTCTTAATCAAAAGCTTCCTAAAGGAAGCTTTTTTTATGTTTGTAAAAAACCTGAACCTCTTTAGAATATTAATCATTGAATAACTAAAGAGGCACCGTGAATCCAAATGAATGCCAAATTATAGTCGTTGATGACGAACCCGATCTCGCTGAAATTTTGGCAGAGTCTCTCGAACTAGAAGACTTTAAAGTGTCGCGTTTCTTATCGGCCGAGGAAGCTCTAAAGGCCCTCAAAGGACATGATGATTTCCACGTGGTGATCAGCGATGCCCACATGCCAGGAATGAATGGTCTTGAGTTTCTCGATGTCCTTAAAAAAGACTTTAAGCATAATTTCCTTTTCTATCTTTGTACGGGGGACCTTGAGGTTACCGAAAATGACCTCAAAGAGCGCGGTGGCTCTGCCCTCGTCAAAAAGCCCTACAACCTCTTTGATCTCGTTGATAGTGTAAAGGAGGCCGTGGCCAATGTCGGCTAATGGCCAATCGGCTGAGGATTTCTTATCCCAAGCCGATCAGTTTCAGTTGGGTCATCTTTGGACCGAGGCTCCTCACCCTAAAACCATAGGCCTCTCTCAACTTATCAATCTCAACCCACAAGAGGCCATTAAGAGCTTTTTTGCTGTTGATAAGGAAATGTTGAGTTTCCTGGCCACTCAAGCACAAGCTATGAGTGACCTTTCAAAGAGAATTGAAGCTTGCTTTAAAAGGGGAGGACGACTCTTTCTTTCTGGTTGTGGTGCCACCGGTAGATTATCTTTGGTTATTGAGAATATCTGGCGCCAGGAGCACAAGAATAATCCTAAGGCAGATCAAGTCATTGGCTTTATGGCAGGTGGGGATCTAGCGCTTATTCACTCTATTGAGAAGTTTGAGGACTATCCTGATTATGGTAGACGCCAACTTAAAGAGCTGGGCTTTACCTCAAAGGATTTATTACTGGCCTCCACTGAAGGGGGAGAAACCCCTTGGGTGATCGGTACGGCCCTTGAGGCGATCTCACTTGGTGGTGAATGTACCTTTCTTTACTGCAATCCTAGAGAGCTACTTGAGAAGTCTTTGCATCGCTGTAAGGACATTTTTAATGAAGAGAAGATTAAAAAAATTGAACTGGCTAGCGGACCACAGGCCCTAACAGGCTCCACTCGTTTACAGGCCTCCTCTATTTTGACGGCCGCTATCGGCATGGCGCTCTTTTATCCAAGTGATGTTTCTAAGATGGAAGATCAGCTTAAACAGCTTAAAGATTGGTACCTGCAGCTTGATCATCACAAAATGATTCCCCTTATCCAAAAAGAGGCTGACTTCTATAAGAAAGGAGACTTTGTTTATTATACTCCTTCACAGCAACTAGCGATCTCTGTCCTAACCGATACGACCGAACGCAGCCCAACTTTCAACTTAAGGGGCTTTGATAATAAACAAGATACTAATCATCCGCCTTCTTGGTGTTACTTGGCCTTTCCAGGCTCCAAGGATTCTAAGGAAGCTTGGGAGAAGCTCCTATATCGCAAACCTCGTCCTCTAACGTGGTCGGAGGTTAAGGAAAGTGCAGGGGAGGGGCGCCTCTATGGTTTTGACTTTTCTCGCGACGTTTTCAATTGGAGAAATCTTAAGGGAAAAGATCATCACGTCTTTAAGGTATGGCAAAAAGAAGATCAGTTGCTCTTTGAATTAGCAGACCAACAAGTCTTCTTTCCTGTCCCCAAAGACAATAATCTTGTCACTCATCTCATTTTAAAGATGCTTCTCAATATGCACTCGACTCTTCTTATGGGGCTCATGGGTCGCTATGAGAGCAATGTCATGACTTGGGTGAGACCATCGAATTATAAATTAGTAGATCGAACAGTTCGCTATGCTCAACAGCTCCTCAGTGAAAAAGAGTGCACGATTAGCTATGAGGCCCTCGTTAAGCAATGCTTTGAAATGATGAAGGAAGGCCCCACAGAGGAGGCCATTGTTTTAGAGTTGATTAAGTTATTTTCGCAGCACTAGGTTACTACGTTACAGTTTCGGTTTCGGCTTCAGTTACAGCTTCGGTCAATTTTCGGCATAAACAATAGACCATTCCTCCGACAAGATCTGCTTTTCTAAAAATTTCATCAAGTCCTTCCAGAGCACAAATTGTTTGAACTTCTCTGGTGCTGGCATATGCAATATTGAAAAACTTTCTTTTGTCCTTCAGTGTCCGCCTAGCGTTACCTTCGCTAAGATTTAAAGCAATACTACTAGTTGCTCTTAATAGTTGATCTCTCATGAAAGGCTGCAATCTTACTTCTTTCACCATTCGGTATAGTTCTGTTGCCTCATTCAAACATCTGAGTTTTTGCATAAACCTGTTCTCCTTTTTTTTAGGGTTGCACCTTCAGTGAGAACCCTAAAAAAAAGGAGAACATTTTATGAAAGGGACAGGATTTTTAGCATTAGATAAGGCAACAGAACTATACGGGGAGTGTGAAAAACTAAGATTACAAGAGCCAATAAAGAATCAATTATTGAGGGCCAGCTTAAGTATTGCACTTAACCTTACAGAAGGGAGTGGGAGAATCCATCTTAAAGATAGGAGAAGGTTTTATTCAATTGCAATGGGAAGCTTGAGAGAGACTCAGTGTTTGATCAGAATATTAAAAAATCAAAATCTTGCTAAAGAATATGACCGCTTGGGTGGCTTGATCTACGGTTTAATTCGGAAATCAGGATAGCGGCCATCCCGCTATCTGCGATCTGAAAATTACGCATCTTTATTATCCTGATCTTCAATCGACTTATCATCGGCAGCACCATCTTTCATGCCTTTTTTGAAGTTCGTCAGGGCCTTGCCCATAGAGTTACCAAGTTCTGGTAACTTCTTACCTCCAAAGAGAAGGAGCACTACGGCCAAAAGTATGAGGGCTTCGCCCATTCCAAGACCAAACATATTCTTTCCTTGGCTTTACATTAGTTTACTCAACTAATTTATCATAGGTTGGGCATCGTGCCAGTCTTTTCGCCCAAAATTTAATACTTTCCGTTAATAAATGCGGGAATAGGGCATGGTGTAGGCCCCTGGAGCGTAATTTTCACGGCGTGTCTGGAGCAATTTCTTGAAGCTGGCCTCATTATTACTGGCACTCGCGAAGGGGTAGATGGCAATACCGCCGCGTGGAGTAAATTCACCAATGACCTCAATATATTTAGGCTTCATGAGGGAAACCAAGTCATCACAGATTTTTTGGACACAATCTTCATGAAAGTCACCATGATTTCTGAAACTAAAAAGGTAGAGTTTGAGTGACTTGGATTCCACCATTTTCTTATCGGCTATATAGTTAATCGTGATGCGGGCAAAGTCGGGTTGATTGGTTTTCGGGCATAGAGAAGTAAATTCAGTGCATAGGAAAGTGGTCCAGGCGATACTTTTGGGGTTCTTATTGGGGAAGGCCTCAAGGACTTCAGGACTGTAGGTCATGGCATATTTGGTGTCCTTTTCTCCGAGTTTGAAGTCTGCAAGTTCGCTGGCCGGCCGTCCCTTCTTTATGGAGACAACCTTTTTGGATTTGGCCTTGGCCGTCGAAGTCTTTTTTGCTGGATTTTTCTTTGTTTTGGCCATGACGCCCTCTCAAAAGTTATTCAATATCAATGCTTTATGTTAAGGTCGCACCATATAACAATTCGCACCAACAGAAAAGATAACAACTCAAGGAAAACGTTGTGCAAAGTGTAGAAGATCGTAAAACTAAAGTTGTTCTTGTACAGCTCGGTTCACCTAAGTCACCTAAAGTATCAGATGTTAGAGAGTACTTAAGAGAGTTCTTAGGAGACCCAAGAGTCGTAGATATCAACCCCTTTGTGTGGAAGATCATCCTCAACCTCTTTATCCTGCCTTTTAGACCAAAGAAGAGCGCGGCCATTTACTCCAATATTTGGGATGAAAAAAATCAGACCTTTCCTCTGATCTCTATCACAGAAAGCTTCGCTAAAAAGGTGGAAAAGTATCTTCCTGAAAAGGGCAAAGACGTTATTGAGATCAATCATGCCTTTCTCTTATCTCCTCCTAGAGTAAGTGATGTGTGGGATTCATGGGAAGATGATCTTGAAACGGGAAATCATCCTGCCACCAGATTGCTCGCCATTCCGATGTTTCCTCAATATGCAGAAGCAACCATTGCTAGTGGTATGGACGGTTTTGCTCACGAACTCTCTGGCCGAGTAAAAATCCCTCCCTTTGAATTCTTCACCGATTTTCATCGGGCCAAATGCTTTATTGATTGTTCTGTTTCTCAAATTAATACTTTTCTTAAAAAATTTAAGGAAGAAGATGGGGGAACGGATGCGTTGGTTCTTAGCTTTCATGGTATTCAAAAGAGGCGAGTGATTGAGAAGGGTGATGTCTATCACACCCATTGCTTTGAAACTTATAAGCTCATTAAAGAGAGAATTGAGGGCATCGATATAGATAAGATCTATATGACCTTTCAGTCGCGTTTTGGTTCTGAAGAGTGGCTAACCCCCTATACTGAAGACTTTTGTGAAGAGTTAGCAGAAAAGGGTCAAAAAAGAATCGCTGTTTATTCACCTGCCTTTGTTGCCGATTGTCTGGAGACTGTAGATGAACTGGGAAGAGAACTTCAGGAAGACCTAGAAGATGCTGGAGGTCATGTTCAACTTATACCCTGTTTAAATGACAATGATGATTGGTGTGAGGGGTTTGCGAATCTCGTTTATCACCACTGTGAGTCTAGTAGGGAAGAGGTTTATCAACAATACTATTATCTGGATAAAGAAGATTACAAGGAACTACCAGAAGTGAAGGCCGAAAAACCAGGTTTAAGCCCTGAAGCAAAGAAGAGTCTAAAGATTGTCTTTCTAACCTTGTTTTTAGACCTCGTTGGATTTTCCATCAT
>JAUIBX010000243.1 GCA_030427595.1 Bacteriovoracia bacterium
CTCTCAGACCACGCATTGACTTCAGCTCTAACTATTACCTAAACAGAAGGCAATTTGGTCGTCAGGATGATTGGGATGTGGCCATCAGCTTTAGCTGGAACTTCTTTGACTTTGGGGCCACCTCATCTCGAGTACAGCAGGAACGTGTCCGCCTCTACCAACTTCAAAGTGATCTAAGAATGGCAAAGATCAATTTAGAAAATGAGATCCAAGTTTTTGAAACTCAGTATAAGAACCAACTCAAAAGAAAGGAGCTTCTTAAAGACTCCTATGAAGTCTCTCTTCAAAACTACAAAGAACAGAATAAAGAATTTAAAAAGGGTCTTATTGATGCTCTCGATCTCAACCGTGCCCTAGAACAACTTATCCAAGCAGAGATTGCCTACGAATCCATGAAGTATTCTCTTGCCGAACAATGGCATGCCCTACGCCTTATCAGTGGGGAGGTTGAACTATGAGTTTATCAGAAATCTCTATAAAGAAACCTGTTTTTGCTTGGATGCTCATGATCGCCATGATCCTCTTTGGCCTTCTTGGTTTTTTCCAACTAGGGATCAATGAAAACCCTGATGTGGACTACCCCACTATTACTGTAAATTACGTTTATGATGGCGCGACTCCTGCCGTTATTGAAAAAGATATTTTAGAGCCCGTAGAAAGTGTCCTCGTATCCATGCAAGGAATTCGCAACCTCTCTTCAACGGCCGATAGAGGAAACGGGACAGTGACTCTTGAGTTTGAACTCGACAAGAATGTTGACTTTGCTCTTCAGGAAGTCCAGACCCTTCTCGGACGCGCCCAAAGGGAACTTCCAGGATCTGTTGAGCCCCCAGTCGTCACGAAGAGTAATGCTGCCGATGATCCCATCATGTACCTGTCACTCTTCACGGAAAAGCTTACTAAGAGAGAAGTGATGATCCTTTTTCGCGACTCAATTCGCGATCAGCTTTCAACTATCGAGGGGGTAGCTGAAATTAGGGCCTTTGGTTACCACGAGCCCTATATGAGAATTGACCTCAAAGTCGATGACCTCAAGAAGTACCAACTCACTCCCAATGATATTTTTAATTCCATCCAAAGGGAACACCTTGAACTCCCTGCCGGAAAATTTGAAAAGGGTGATGAGGAGAAACTCATCCGCATCATGGGAGAGGCCACTAATACCCAAGAGTTTAAGGATATGGTCATCTCTCGCAGAGGTGGGGCTCCTAACTTTGTGCCCCTTCAAGTTAAAGATGTGGCCAATGTTTACGAAGGTATTGAAAACCTCAGACGAATCTCTCGTTACAATGGCACCTTTGCCATTGGTATGGCCGTGCAAAAGCAAAGAGGCGTCAATGCAGTGGCAACGGCCGATCGAGTACTGGCCAAACTAGATGAGCTCAATAAAAACCTTCCTGAAGGTGTCTCCATTAAGCCAAATTTTGATAGGACTCAGTTTATCAGAGCGAGTGTGGATGAACTTGTCACGAATCTCATATTGTCCGCCATCCTCACAAGTCTTGTTTGCTGGCTCTTTTTAAAGTCCATGAGCGCAACTATCAATATTATTCTTGCCATTCCCACGGCGGTAGTGGGCGCCTTCGCCTTCATGTACCTCCTCGGTTTCTCACTCAACACCTTCTCCCTCCTTGGCCTGTCTCTCGCCATTGGTATTGTTGTGGATGACGCTATTGTTATGCTTGAAAATATTGTGCGATACGCAGTTGATGGTTATGAAAAGCTCAAGGCCTCTCTTCTGGGAAGTAAGGAAATTACCTTTGCTGTTATTGCCACCACTTTGGCCCTTGTCGCTATCTTCGCCCCTATTACTCTAATGAAAGGCATTGAAGGTCGTTTCTTCTATGAGTTTGCGATCACCCTTTGTATCGCCGTATCCCTGTCTTCTATTGAGGCGCTCACTTTGACACCCATGAGGTGCTCTCAATTTCTCGACATCAAAGGAAAAGGACTCCTTGTTCATCGTATGATCGATAAGACCGTCTCATTTTTGAGAAGTGGTTATGAAAAAGGACTAGAATTTAGCCTCCAAAATAAGTTTAAAGTGCTCTTTGTCTCCTTTGCTGTATTTGCTAGCTCCTTCTTCTTTCTCAAAAAAATCCCAAGAGAATTCTCTCCCGCCCAAGATAGTGGCGTACTCTTTTGTATTTTCCTCGCTCCGGATGGTAGTTCCATGGACTACACCAATGGCAAAGTCCGTCAGTTTGAAAAGATTGTTGGCGAGGACCCCAACGTCTTAAGAACCTATGTGGCCGTAGGTGGCTTTGGTCGCGGTGGTCAAGGTAACAGAGGAAATGGCGTTGTTATCTTGAAGCCAAAGAGTGAGCGAGAGTTATCTCAAGCTCAGGTCGCCGCCCAACTAAGAGAAAAAATTAAAAAAATCGAAGGGCTTCGCGTTTTCATACGAGACCGCTTTGGTTCTGCCATTGGCGGCAGACGAGGCTCCCCAGTAGAATTCACCATTCGTGGCCCGAACCCAGAAAAGCAAAAAGCTTCCTACTTTGCCATGCTCGAAAAGATGAAAGCGACAGGACTGATGGAAGGCATTCGCTCTGATGATGTGCGTGACCTTCCAGAAATTCACATCGTTCCCAATAGAGAAGAGGCCAGAAGCCGTGGGGTCGAGATTGCAGAGATTGCTCGTGCCATTAATATTGCCACAGGTGGAGTGGTCGTTGGTCAATATACGCAAGGTGGACGCCGCTTTGATGTCTATGTCCAATTAAGTGAGGAAGATAGACGAGCGCCGGACGATATAGAGGGTGTGTTTGTGCGTAACAACCGCGGAGAGCTTGTAAAACTTAACGATGTCGTTACCTTTGAAAAAAGAAATGGCCCCCAAAATATTTATCGTGAAGATCGCTTTCGCGCTATTCGAGTCGATGCCAATCTCGCAGAAGGAGTAGTCGTGAGTCAGGCGATAGATGCAGTAGAAAAGATTGCGGATGAAGTTTTGGAAGACGGCTACTACATAGAATTCTCTCAAAACCTTGATGACTCTCTTTTAAATATTCTCTTTATCATTGGTCTAGGTTTGGCGATTGCCTACATGGTGTTGTCTTCCCAATTCAACTCCTTCATTGACCCTATCATTGTTTTTCTTGCTATTCCCTTTGGGCTTTTCGGTTCACTTGCTGGACTTTACCTCTTTGGCCAATCGCTTAATGTCTACTCCATGATTGGTATTATGCTCACGATGGGTCTTGTAAAAAAAAACTCCATCTTGATTGTAGAATTTACAAACCAACTAAGAGACCAAGGGCTTGAAAGTGGCGAAGCCCTGATGAAGGCCTGTACTCTACGCTTTCGCCCCATCTTAATGACAACCTTGGCGACTCTTGCCGCAGCAGTACCTGCTGCATTATCTCAGGGGGCAGGTAGTGAAACCAGAATCCCTATGGCAGTCGTTGTCCTTTCTGGGGTGAGTATCTCAGCGGTTTTTACACTCTTTGTGATTCCAATTTTCTATCAGCTCTTTGAAAGGAAACGAAAGAATCTAGAGAAAGTTGTGGATGCCATCCTAGTCGAAGGCTAGTCAGCTTTTTTAATAGAAAAATAGCTGTAATGAACACCTTTCTCTTCAAAGCATTTCCCTTCAGAAAAACCTAGCTTTTGTACAAGCCTCAATGATGCTTTGTTCTTTGGTTCAATCAGAAAGCGAACCTCATCTAAAAAGAGCTTATTAAAGGCATAGTTGATAAGAAAGGAAACGCACCGAGAAGCAATGTCACGTCTTTGATATGTAGGTGCGACCCAATAGCCGAGCTCCCCCCAGTATTGACCTTTATCCCATGGCGCGAAGCCTATGATTCCACAGATCTTTCCTTCAAAGAGTATGAAAAAATCTGGAGCCCCTGTCTCCTTTGCCTTGTCTTCATAGTCAGCTAAAAGAAACCTAGCAGAAGACTCATCTACACATAACTCGACTATTTCCGGCAGATAATCCATATGCCCAGCATTTATGACCTTGGCGAGCTTGAAAAATTCTATCGAGTCTTGAGAATTAACTGGTTTTAGAGAGATCTGATCATCTACTTTCATACTGATTTCTTAAAGAAGTTCACTTAGTTAATAGCAAAAATAAGTAAAAAATTAAGTCCACTTTATTTATTTGGTTGTTAGAATAGTAATTTGAATGACGACACAAGACAAACTCCAGATTTTTCACTCACACTCTGAAAAAGAAGACGAAGAACTCGCTATTCAGGAGCTCTTTGGGAACCTCAACCTAAGCTCCGATAGCATTACAATTATCTTTATTAGCTCCCTTTATAATCTAGAAGAAATTCAAGAAAGTATTCGCAAACACAGTAAAGGCAAAATATTAGGTTGTACCTCATCGGGTGAGATTTCTTCTACTGGCTATCAAAAGCACTCTATTTCGGCGATTTCTTTGTGCTCACGTCGTCTAAAAGAAAAGACCTATTTAATTAAGGACGTTAATGAGTTTGGTCTAGAAAATGCGGAGAAAATTAGTGGGGACATCCAGGACCAACTCGAGCACTATAAGAGAATTGTGCCTTCCTTTGAAGCTTTTGGTCTTCTCCTTATTGATGGACTCAGCATAAAAGAAGAAAGAATCGCCAGTAACCTTCATGCGGCCAACCCAACCCTGCCTTTTATAGGGGGGCTCTGCAGGGGATGACTTAAAATTTGAAAAGACCTTCCTCTTCTACGACGGGAGTTTTCACACCAATGCAGCGCTTTTCACCTGCTTTTTTACGGATCATCCCTTCCAAATATTTAAGGCCCAACACTTCACTCCCATCCTTGAGAAAAAGATGGTGATTACTAAGGCCAACACCTCAAAGAGAATTATCTATGAGATTAACGGTTACCCTGCAGCACAAGAGTATGCTCGATTGGTTGGAAAAGAAGTTCATGAGCTAAGCCCTACCGTTTTCTCTGAGTTTCCTGTGATGCTCAAAATTGGTGGTAATTATTATGTTCGCTCCATCATGACGGCGAATAAAGACGGCTCTCTAACATTTTATTGCGCCATAGAAGAGGGCCTAGTGCTTGTCCTAGGTAAAGGCGAACATATCATTGAACAACTTGATAGTTACCTTGATAAAATAAGTAAAAAGGTAAATACCAAGGTCATTCTTGCTTGTGAGTGTATTTTAAGAAGGCTTGAACTAGAAAATAAAGGTCTTACGGACCAAGCCTCTGAAGTCATGAAAAAGTATAATGTT
>JAUIBX010000244.1 GCA_030427595.1 Bacteriovoracia bacterium
TTTGTTCGAGGTTTTCCTCTTTTGGGGCGATTCTTAGAGTGATGGCCCTACTTTCAAGGGTGCTTAAAAGGGGAGTGTTGCTAGTCGTGAGAAAAAGAGTGGTAATTCCCTCTTGGGGTTCTTCAAGGGTTTTAAGCCACTTGTTGGCGACTTGAAGGTTAAGGTCCTCGGCCTGAAAAACGGCTATGATTTTCGTAGGTAACTCTAAAGGGGGATAGGCATGCGCCTTTATAAAGTCGCTTACCGCCTGTGAGTTGACCTTGTATTCTCTGTCGCCCTCATCTTTTTTAATAAGGTAAAAGTCACTTACTCCCACTTCAAGGAGTTGAGCGGCCTCTTGAGGATTGAGTCCTTTGTGTTGGCAGAGGATCTCAATAAGAAAATGATTAAGCCAATCTTCAAGAAGGCTTAAAATATCTCCAGAGGCAAGAATAGGGGGTCTTATTATGTAGAAAGGTCCAAGCTTTTCCTGGCGCCACAGGTTACCTAGAATGACCTCTGGTCTTCGATCGGCCACGTTTTGTGCAGCATCGTTCGAATTTGATTGAGTTGCTACCATTTGAGAAAACTATTGTTAATTTTCTGGACGCGGAGAATTTTCTAAAATCAGTTGATCAAGATGACCTTTGATATCTGAAAAAACACTCTCTACATCCTGGTTGCCATTTATCGTTAAGATTCTATTGGGAAAAAGTTCACAGGCTTTCTCATAGCCTGAAACCAAGGCCTCATAGAAGTCATCACCTTGCTTTTCAAAGTAGTCTTTTGGTGCATTTCTTAATTTTTGACGGCCGTGGCTAAGATCAGCGGGTATTTTTAAATAGAAGGTTAAGTGAGGAACTAGGGTTAAGGGAAAGGCCAGGTGAGATTGTAGGACCGTTTCAAAGCCTAGTTTGCGGGCATTTCCTTGGTAGCTTAGTGTGGAGTCTATATAGCGATCATAGATGATCACAGTGTTTGGAACATTCAGTTCCTTTAGAGTGACCTCATGAAGAAGTTGTGCCCTTGATGAAGCAAAGAGGTGGAGTTCGGCAACTGGGTGGAGGTCAGTTTGAGAATTAAGAATCGCCTGTCTAAGCTTTTCACCAAAGGAGGTCCCTCCCGGTTCTCTTAAAACCAAGACCCGAAAACCTCTGCTTTCTAGGTCTTCTTTTACTTTCACTATTTGAGTAGACTTTCCCGCGCCTTCAATCCCTTCAAAGGAGAGGAAGTAGGAGCCAGGAAAAGCGGGAGCACGAAATTTCTTTGCTAATTCTTCTAAGTTCATACTGCCATTTTAGACATGGCAGTACACAAAATCATCTAAAAAATGGATCTCTTTAGTATGCCTCATCCTCGTAGAGGGCCTCTTCGTTATAAAGACCCTCCTCATTGGCCGGTAGGCGGCCCTCTTCCGGAGCATCTCCCCACACCTCTGCAGGTTCAATTTGTGGAGCGTCTTCATAAGGGGCCTCGTATTCGGCCTGATACTGTTCTTGCTGACCATCGTCATAGTAGTTCTCGGTAGAGTCGATAGTTTTCTTATCTAACTTAGAGCGTATGGGGTCTTGTTCAACAGGAGTATCACCACGGTCGTAGGCGTAATCGTCCTTATAGTAATCATCCTCGGCTTCATCTTTGTAATAGTCCTCTTCTTGGTAGGGGTTATCCTCCATGCGGCGATCATCTCTTCTAAAAGAGTCAGAGGTTGTGATGCTTGCTGGTTTTCTCGTGCGAGGATTCAATTTGGGCTTAAGGCGAGGTGAGCGATAAGAATTTCTCGAGCCTCTTTTCTGGGTGGTTCCTGACAGATTCTTTTTACTATCTTGAGAAGGCTCTAGCATAGGAGCTTCTTTAGATGAAGAGGAACTTAAATTTCGTTGTGGTTTTGAAGGGTCTGATGTGAGGAAGTAAAAGCTTCCGAGTAGCATAAAAATAATGCCGACAGCATAAGCATATTGGAATTTTCTTTTTGAAGACCCTTTTGGTTCAGCTGTCTTTTTAGGAGATGGCTCAACTGAAGTCTCCTCCTGGATGGCCTTCTTCTTTTCAGGTTCAGTTTGAGAATCTTCATCTTCTTGAGGATAGGCCTTATCATAGGACTTTGCTGTCTTTCCTGACTTGAGGTTCTCTAAAAAGGCGAGACCTGCGATGGCCTCCTCTTCTTGCTTTTTTTCATTTACCTTTTGAAGTTCATCGGTAATTTCTGAGTTGCTTTCTTTAAAGACATCCCAGCCTGGAGACTCTGGTAGAGAGCCTTGTTGATGGGATCTTCTGTCATATTCCTCGTACTCGTAAAGCTTTCTCCATGATGCGCCTTCATCAAAGCTGACCTGATCTGTAAGCAGGAGTTCCTTTTCTTCGATGAGAGCGTTAACTTCGTCTATGGAGTATGGTCCGTGTTTGACACCTTCAATAAGGACAAAGGCCTGACCAATTTCGCTTGGAAAGTCCTCAGTACTTAAGAGTTGGGGTTTTCTTCTTTGAAAAAACGCATGTTCGTACATGTCTTGCCATTCACCAATTGATTTGGCATCTCTCACACAAGTGCCTTGGGGAAAATTGGCCTCTTCAAATATATTTTTGAGCTCAATACCGTGAAAGGGTCCCATGGGTGCTTCATTGGGGATTTGTAGATGAAAGAAAGGCCCCGTTTGTTCGCTCCAGTTTGGACCTGCCTTTTTCTCTTGCAGTTCTTTAATAAATTGAGGATCCCATTGGCCGTCTTTGCTCATAACCTTATCCTTTCTAGGTTTCCTATGTTTATTCGGCTTTTGGACGGGCCAACATAAACCCTGACCACTGCTGTGGGGTTAAGAGAATAAATTTCCTATGATGAAGAGCTATTTTGGGCTTTTTAGAGGCCTTTCCACGAATTTTAGGTAAGATAGGGGCATGATTTGGTGGTTGTTCCTAGCAGTCCGTTACACTTTGGGTTCCTTATTCTTGGCTCCTCTGGCATTTCTGAATAAAAAAGTCAGAGAAAGACGACGCCAGGAAAAGGAACTTGGTCCAACATCTCTTAAAGAGGTGGCCTATCCCTACTGGTTTCATGTGAGCTCTGAGGGAGAACTTGAGCAGGTTCTTCCGCTCGTGAATGCTCTTGAGGCCAGGCTCTCTTCAGAAAACCTTTACAGTGAAAAGGGAAGTGATCGGTTAGTTAAAAAGGAGATTCTCCTTCTCTACACATCGCCATCGTTGACTAAGAAAATGGCGAGTCTTTCTCAAGAATATCAGTTTGTAGAAGTGGCCATGGTTCCTCTTTTAAAAATTTTTCCATGGGGAAAGGGAAGTTTATTTCACCTCAAGGCACCGCAATTATTTTTTATGGTGAGGTATGACTTCTTTCCAGAACTTCTTTTGGTGGGAAATCATGTCACAAAGAGCGATGACGGGCGCTTCATTCTCTTGTCGGCCAGTTTAAAGGGGAAAGATCGCTCTTTTAAGCGCAACCGTCTCAAAAAACTTTAT
Source organism: Bacteriovoracia bacterium (assembly GCA_030427595.1). GTDB lineage: Bacteria > Bdellovibrionota > Bacteriovoracia > Bacteriovoracales > Bacteriovoracaceae. Next base: position 3,451 of record JAUIBX010000244.1, read on the forward strand.
TATCACTTCATTTTAAGTAGTTTTAAAGAGGTCTATGCAGCTGGCCCTCCAGATTTAAAGAGAATTGAAAGTTTTTACAAAGGTGAGGCACCGTTTTCTCTATTTGAGCATGACTTTCGTCATGGCCAGATTATTGATCGCCAAAGGGCGCAGACCAATTTTAAAAATACTCACTGCTTGGATTCCTTTAAAAAGTGGCTAGAGGGAGTTGAGCTGCAGGAGCGCATTATTTTTGGTTCTCTTTGGTTTGGTGAATTATCAGTCTTTAATGAGGAATTTAAAGAGGCCCTCAAACGAGGAGAGTTGCGGGTCTTTCTCGCGCCTCATAAGCTGTCTGGTAGTGAGTGGGATAGGATTGAGAAGGCGCTAGAGAGTTGGCAAAAAGAAGGCATAGGAGTTGTAAAGTGGAGCCAATATGGAATTCAAGGTGAGGGAAGTGTCCTTCTTTGCCAAGTTCCAGGCCTTCTTTGTGAGCTGTATCCATTTTTTGGACACAACTTCATAGGGGGAGGCCATGGCCGCTCCATTCACAGTTTGCTTGAGCCTTTCTGGGGTGGAGGACATATTTATTGTGGCCCAAAAACTCACAGGTCTACTGAGTTTGACTTTGTTCAAGAGCATAGCCCGCGTCATTTGCACGTTGTCAATGAGCTGGAAGACTTCTATCCTTTATATAAGAAAGAAAAGGATACACCTTTAGATATGGCAGCAAGAGAAAAGAGCCGAGAACGTGTGATGGAAAAACAACTGGAAATCATCGATCACTTTATTAAAGGTCCTTCCTATCAAAAAAATTAAATAAAGAAAGAAAATATATGTTACAGAAAAATTATTCTAAAGCTGTTGTAGGGCGAAGTTACTTAAGCTTCATCTATGGCATTGAGCTTTTGCGCCACAAACATAGTGTTCTTTTGTTGGATGATGAAAGGCTCCAGTACGGTGACCTTTTTAATCATGCCATCACTCAGCTTGATATAGATTTTCTTAAAACATGGGGCCAAGATCGTCAGATAGCATGCCTGCAAAAGCTCGAAGAGCATCTCGAGCAAAAAGCCTATACCTTAATTTGGAAACAAAAGAGGGTGCGCTTAGGTGGTCAGGTTTGGGACAATTTTAGAGAGCTCTATCGTAAATTACCGGATTTCTTTCCCTACGAGTCTTTCTTTATTGGTGCTGATGCTGGGTTAAAAGAAGAAGTTCAAACAGAGTATCAACTTCTTGTTAATCGTTTAGGCTCCAATGGTTTTAGGTTTAAAGGTCTAGAAAATATCACGATTGAATTTCTCTTGGGGCAATGTCCGCCGCGCTTAAAAGATGCCTTTATGCTCTTTAAAAAGGCGGTTCAAATTGAAAAAGAGAGCTCATGGCGCTTTCTTTATTTTGCTCGATCACTTTTTCATAAGAGATTGGCCTCAAGTACATCGGATGTGGAGCTTTTCCACTTCTTTGTCAGTATTTTGAGCCCCCATTACCTTCTCAATGACAAAGAGCTTACAAAAGAGTTGTCGCAAATCTTTGTCGCCAAAGGTGGCCACTTTAAAGAAACTCAGGTGCGTGAGTGGAAGTTCTATAAGGGAATGCCTTGGAGTATGGAACTTGCTAGCTTTGAAGGTATTATCCATCCTCAAAAAATTTCATTCTTAGGCTCCTGGCCCTTAGGTTTGCCTCTTAAAGTGAAGCACGGCTGGAAACGTTTTCAATCCATTCATTTCTCTTGTCTTTGTAATGATGCACGACTTGTG